>NZ_JBMHFB010000013.1:0-40688 GCF_049166715.1 Enterococcus infantis
TTTCTTGGTGAGTGTGTTTTAGTCGACTTCATTCTATCAATTTGGGTATCTCTTTTTCTATACTTTGCATACAAAAAAAGTGTTGGAAGAAAATCGGAGATTTTCCACCAACACTAAATATTGTAGAGCCTAAATTACTGTGGCGCTATGTAACTGTTTCAAGCTTTTAGGCACGTTATCTACAATTGTCAGCGCCAAATAAAAGCGCCTCAAGCATAAGAAAAGCCGCTCTCAGTGAGAAGCGGCTTTAAGTGGCTTATTCTAAAAAGTCTTTCAATTGTTTCGAACGAGACGGATGACGCAGTTTGCGAAGTGCTTTCGCTTCAATCTGACGAATCCGTTCACGAGTTACGCCAAACACCTTCCCGACTTCTTCCAATGTACGTGTGCGACCGTCGTCAAGTCCAAAGCGCAGACGCAAGACGTTTTCTTCTCGGTCAGTCAATGTATCCAAAACATCTTCCAATTGCTCTTTCAACAGCTCATAAGCAGCATGATCAGCCGGACTGGTAGCTTCTTGGTCTTCGATAAAATCACCTAAGTGGGAATCGTCTTCTTCACCGATTGGCGTTTCCAAAGATACAGGCTCCTGAGCAATTTTCAAGATTTCACGAACTTTTTCAGTCGGTAGATCCATTTCAGCACCAATTTCTTCTGGTGTCGGTTCCCGACCAAGATCTTGCAACAATTGTCGTTGAATCCGGATCAGCTTATTGATTGTTTCCACCATGTGAACTGGAATACGAATCGTACGGGCTTGGTCCGCGATGGCCCGGGTGATTGCCTGACGGATCCACCAGGTTGCGTAAGTCGAGAATTTGAACCCTTTGCGGTAATCAAATTTCTCAACTGCCTTCATCAACCCCATATTTCCTTCTTGAATCAGATCCAAGAACTGCATGCCACGTCCGACATAACGTTTCGCGATTGAAACGACTAAACGTAAGTTAGCTTCAGCCAGGCGTTGTTTTGCCTCTTGGTCGCCTTCTTCAATCTTCAATGCCAAAGCGACTTCTTCTTCAGCCGTCAATAGCGGCACCCGACCAATTTCTTTCAAATACATCCGAACAGGATCATTGATTTTGACACCAGTTGGCGCTGAAAGATCTTCATCTTTCGCTTGTGTCGCCTTTTTTTCATCTTTTTTCAAGCTGTGAACAGATGGTTCTCCATTTTCGTCCACCACACTGATACCGGCATCTTCAACCTGCTGGATCAATTTATCCATCCCATCGGCGTCTAAAGAATAAGGTGTGGCCAATTGGTTGGAAAGTTCATCATACACCACTTGTCCTTTGGGTTTGTTTGCTTTGATGAACGCTGCTACTGCCTTGGTGTAGTCTTGCTTTGTTTCGTTTGCCATAATATTAGAAGGCCCCCCTTAAAAAATGTCGGTTTGCTTCAGTTGTTTCCTTAAATTTATAATCTCAACTGCCAACTCGAGTTCCAGTTGCGTATTTCCTACACGACCAGCTTCTTGCTGCCGAATAACTTTTTCATTGATTTCATCAGCTAATCTGGTCTTGTGAAATACCCGTAGGAGCGCACGAATCTCATGTTCGGTACTATCCTCTGGCATCGACAAGGTGGCAATGTTGATCACTTTGTTTTTGATTTCTGAATCATCAAGATAATCCAGAAAGGCGGCAATTTCAAATTCCCCTTTACTTTCGTAAAACGCTTGAAATAACCGATAAATCTGTTGATAGTCCTCATGAAGAAAATGGATGTCTTCTTGCTTCAAGCGAAAAACCAAACGCGGTTCACCAAACAACCGATAAAGCAGCTGTTGCTCCGCACGCTCGCCTTGAGTCAATGGACGTCTGGGACTATTTGGTGGCGCCAGAGAAGCTCCTGCGCCAAACTCCTCATCCGGTGGCGGTGGACCATAATCCTCATAGCCGGAAAAACCAGCCGCGCCATTTCCATAAGTCGAAGTTTGAGAACTACCCTTTTGCTGCACTTTTAAACTGCGCAGCTGCTGCTGCAACGTTTCTCGTTGCAAGTGGAACTCAGTTGCTAATTGAGTAAGGTAGTGATCTTGCTGTATCAGTGAATCTACCTTGGTCAATTCTTTCAAAACGGTTTCGATATAGAGCAGTTGATCATTCTCATTCGCTAAATTATATTTTCGTCGATAGTAGTCCATCTGGAAGCTGAAGACCGTTTCGCGACCATGACGAGCCAATTGTGCGAAGGCTTCACCGCCAAACTTTTGAACATATTCATCCGGATCCCTACCGTCAGGAATCCTAACAATATCTAATTTCATCCGGCTGTTTTCCGTCAAAAGTGAAATTGCCCGCTGTGTCGCCTCAATGCCGGCATTGTCCCCATCATAACAAATGACAATAGTTTCCGCCATTCTGTCAACCGCAGCAATTTGCTGTTGCGTCAAACTAGTCCCCATGCTGGCAATCCCGTTTTTGATGCCCGAACGCCAAGCAGCGATCACATCCATAAATCCCTCAAATAGATACACTGTACTCTCCTTACGAATCGTACTACGGGCTTTGTCGAAGTTAAACAGCACGTTGCGTTTGTTAAAGAGTTCCGTTTCCGGTGAATTCAAGTACTTGGGTTGATCAGTACCGGGAAAAGCTTCCGTTTTAAAAAAGCGCCCCGAAAAACCAATCGTCTTTCCTTGGGGGTCGCGGATTGGAAACATAATTCGTTGGTAAAAACGGTCAGCCACACTACCGTCATCACGAAGAATGAATAGACCACTGTCAGGATATAGCTCGCGATCAAACTTCTCATTTTTAAAGACTTGCTCTAAAAATTGCCGCTGATTGGGCGCAAATCCAATCCCAAACTCAGCAATCAGCTCGTCTGTCAATCCTCTATCCCGCAGATACTCCAACGCCTGTTCACCAACAGCGGTGTTCATCAGCATATGATGATAAATTTCCTGCGCTTTTTCATGCAACCCAATGAGCTGTCGTTGTTTTGAATTGACAGGACTACCTTGCGCACTTTCACGATATTCCGGTGCTAACGGAATGTTCTCCATGTCCGCCACTTTAGCGACGGCTTCTGGAAAACTAATTCCTTCAATCTCTTCTAAAAAACCAAAAACATTGCCGCTCTTGCCACAACCAAAGCAATGAAAAAACTGCTTATCCTCCGCTACAGAAAATGACGGTGTCTTCTCATTGTGAAAAGGACAGAGTCCAGAGTAGTTTTTGCCGGCTTTTTTCAGTTGCACATATTGGCCGATGACATCGACGATATTCACTTTTCCACGAATCTCATCGATCAGTTGCTGCGGAATCCTAGCCATCTGCCTCACTCCTTCCCCCTGTGTTGAAAGCGGGTCGCTATTCAAATCCGACAGAAAAGACAGCTGACCATATCAAAAGCAAATCCGCTCACCGCTACGAAAGACCGCCGGGTATACCTGTTTTACTTCTTTGTTTCAGTCGTTCTCTTTTGATACATCGAATCCTCTGCGGTAAAAAATCGCACCAATAGACATCAGCGCGACCAACAGAAAGACCCAATTATACATAGTTTATTTTACCACAATGAATTTCATTTTCAAGTCTTTTGCATAAGTCCTTTCAAAGCAAAAAAGAAACGATCATCCGTGAAAATTGAATTTTCTCACGAATGATCTTCTTGATTATTTGTATTTTTCTTCTAAGCGACTCATCCAAGCCCCTAAAGCCGCCCCTGCCACGCACAAGGCAACACTGGCCGCATAGTTTCCCGCGGTGAACCCGCTATAGTCAGTCGGAACAATCATAATCGTGGAGGCTAAAACAATGCCCATGATAAAGTGAAATAGTTGTGGGTAGGCCTTGCTGAAAATGTAATCCATAACTTTCGACAAGCCCAAAACACAAATCACTCCGCCAATTCCGATTGGTAAAATCACACCCATATTAAGGTTTTTGATTCCGTCAGACATAGCTTTATACATCCCCATATATACCAAGAAGTTAGAAGGACTCAGCCCCGGTACAATAATTCCCAAGCCAATCAAGCCACCGGCAATCATCCAAGTGAAAAAATTCTGATCTACATGACCAAACAAACCTGAACCTTTCCACAAAAACAACAATCCAGCAGCAAAACTTACGATTAGAATCACAATTTCTCGGGTACTGCGTCCTTTTTTTCCAGCCTCTTTCCACAACGCCGGAATCGTTCCAAGAATACATCCGACAAAAAACCAAAGAACTATGTTTTCATAAGTACCTAATGCAAAGCTAACGACAAAAGAAAGCAAAAAGACGCCGGTTATGCCCCCTAATCCCACCGGAATGAAAAACAAAACATTTTCTTTAAAATTACGGGTAATATGAGCCAGAAAGGAAATGATCCGCTCGTAGATCCCAAAAATCGCAGCCAATGCTCCGCCGCTGACCCCAGGAAGAATAAATCCAGAGCCGATAAACATTCCTTTTACAAAGCGTAGGATCCAGTCGCCGCCTCGCTTATTTTCTGTCATTTCTGTTTGCTTTTCCATGAAAACCAAGCCACCTCTTTTTTTCAAATATTCTTTAGTTTATCACAACTTCAACTTTCGACAACCCTAAAACAAGAAAGCAGTCAGCTCGTATTTCGTCTCATTCCACTTCACGATATCTGCGTAGAACAGATTTCCGCCGTTATGGTACAAAAAACCACCATTGTATAAAAGCGAATGAATTCCCCAGTAGCGGTATTTGGTCTGGTCTGCATTTCCCAGTTTTGGAGATAAGACGTCTCGAGAATAGCTTTCAGCAATCTCTTTAGAATTCTTTTTCCCTCTTTCTGCGACATAGTTAATATAGTCAAGTCCAAAGTTATAGGCTTGAATCGCCGTTTCTTCGTCACAACCGGCTGCTTTGGCCTCTTGCAGTGCCTGAGCCAAAAATTTCACACCGGCATCAATTGAGTCGCCTTCATCGGTAATCTTCCCTGATTCACCATACCTGCTTTCAGAACTCTGCATCAAATCTGAATGTTTGCCCTTCGTCTCGGTAAAAATAATTGCTGCAATCAAGTCCGTTTGGTTGGCAATTCCATATTTCTCTGCGGCTTCAGCTATTTCGTCATCGTAACGATGGACATCTTTTAAAATCCGATAGTTTCGAATACCCAGAACAACGCCACCGATGATTAGTAGCAAAATCAGCAAGCCTAGTAAAAATTTCAAAATCCGTTTTATCACACGCTCAACCATCCGTTTTCTTTATAATTTCGTTATTGAAAAAACTCAACTTCTGGGAAATTCCCAGTGAAAGTCCCCTTCAACAATATGAAAATTCGTCTTTTTTCATACTACTATTTTACCTTTTCTTTGACCAGAAATGATGATTTTCTTTTCATAAACTTAAACAACCACCTTACAAAACCGTTCGTCTTGTCACTGAATCATTGTCCAAAAAACAGCAAAGCCGCTATAATATAGAAAAGCAGGTGAAACAGATGGTACAAGAAAAGCACTATGCCATCATGAAAGATGGTACAAAAATCTATTACGAAACTTGTGGCTCTGGTCCAACGCTGGTATTTCTTCATGGAAACGGCAGTAACGGCCGCTTTTTTTCTTATCAGGTCCCATTTTTTGAAAAAAATCATCGACTGCTTATCGTAGACAGTCGCGGCCACGGGCATTCTACCAACAATGCCAAAGCCCTCTCTTTCCGGCTGATGGCGGATGACTTATTTACGGTTTTAAAACAAGAGCAGGTGACTATTTGTGATATCGTTGGCTTTTCTGACGGCGCCAATTTGGCTATGAAATTTGCAACTATGCATCCTGAAATGGTGCACAGATTGGTTTTAAATGCCGGAAATACCAATGTCAGTGGTGAAAAATTACTCTCCCGCGCAGCGACCCGTGTCTGGTATGGTTGGACCTGGCTTTTGAGCTATTTTGTTCCCGGCTATAAAGCCAAACTCAAAATAATTGGTTTGATGTTAAAAGACATCGGCGTTTCAAAAGAAGAATTACAACAAATCAAAGCGCCATCTTTGGTCATTGTAGGCAGTCACGATCTAATCAAAGTCCGCCACTCCCAATGGATTGCAAAGAACATTCCCCGCTCTGTTTTTAAACAGGTTTCCGGACAAGGGCACCTGCTGGCCCGTCGCGTCCCCCTTGTCTTCAACCAGGAAGTGGCTGCTTTTTTGGATGTGCCTTTTCCAATTTTCGAAGATCACTTGCGCTAGTATGCTGTCTGATACATTTTCAAATGAGGAGATTCTTTTTGAAGTCTAAAAAAAATGAATTGAAGGTGATGAAATGAAAGCAAGCATTGAATGGATCAAAGCCCATGCTAAAATATTCAAAACAATCTTTCTAGTAGCAGTGGTTGTTATCGTATTTGGAGAATTGATTTCTATTGGTAAAACAGTCAATATTAACCAACTAAAAGACTCCTTTGCCGATATTCCAGTTTATAAAATTATTTTGATGGGAGTTATTGGTATCCTCTCCATATTGCCAATGACTGGCTATGATTTTACTTTGAACCAGATGCTAGATCTCAAACATAAAAAAAGTTATATTCTCGAAACTAGTTGGTTAGTGAACACCATCAATAATATTGCCGGTTTTGGCGGTTTGGTGAGCATTGGCTTACGTTCAGAGTTTTACACAAAAGAAAAAAATAGCAAGGAAGTACTAGGTGCACTGTCGAAGATTCTCTTGTTTCTTGAGTCAGGTCTTTCTATTTTCAGCTTGATTAGTTTCTTCATGGTAATTTCCGGGAGCACTGAGTCCTTCTTACGACAATACTGGGTTTGGTTGATTGGCGGCGGTCTATATTTCCCAGCAGTCTATCTATTCACTGCACTAAAGAAAAAAGGTCTTTTGGGCGGACTACAGACAAAATTTCGCCTCCAATTAGCCCTGTCTTCCTTCCTTGAATGGGGCGGTGTTTTAACGACATTCCTAGTTATCGGCTGGTTCATGGATGTTCATGTGTCCATGTGGAATGTGGTACCTCTTTTTATCGCTTCTTCGGTGATGGGGATTGTCTCCATGATTCCTGGTGCGCTGGGGTCTTTTGATGTCATGATGATCTTGGGCATGTCCAATTTGGGGATTCCACGAGAAACCGTCATCGTTTGGTTGTTGCTGTTCCGTCTCTTTTATTACTTAATTCCCTTCGCTCTTGGAATGGTGCTGTTTTTTAAAAACATCTGGACTCGCTTGGATTCACGCTACGACAGCATTCCAAAAGAGCTGACCTTAGAAATTTTCCATAAAATTGAAGTTTTTATGTTGTATTTCAGCGGCATCATGTTGGTGCTTTTAGCGACGATTCCACAAGCTTTTTCGGAACTCAAATGGCTACAACACTTGAATTTCTTCCGCTATCATGCAATTGTTCAGTTTCCTAATATTATTCTAGGATTTTCTCTTCTAATCATGGGCCGTGGAATCGCTGCCCGGGTCAAACGGGCCTACTTTCCGACAATTGCCTTGTTAAGTATTGCGATTGTTTACAGTTGGTTGATTGACTTTAGTCCAGCAGCTGTAGTTTTATTGAGCTTAATGCTAATAATGATTGTCGTTTCTCGTAGTGAATTGTTTCGGGAGCAGCTTGTTTATTCGTGGGAATGGTTAACTATCGATGCCATTATTATCGGTACGCTGTCTTTGCTATATATCGCGATTGGTGTTTATAATTTACCTTCTTTTCCTCATCATCGCAACGGCCGGACAATCTCATTTTTCCTGTTTCCTTCTGAGAAACTTTGGTTTTCCGGATTTGTCGCCATCATCATCGTCTCTTTGTTCATCTTGCTCTTTGTTCGTTATCTGCAAGGCTCGAAAAAGCAGATGGGCATTTTTTTAGATGAGCAAAAGGTCTTAGCAATTCTTGATAAATTTGGCGGTAACATTGATAGTCAACTGGTCTTTTTAAAAGATAAATCCGTCTATATCTATAATGACGGCAAGGAGGATACCGTCTTCTTCCAATTTGCTACTTACAACAATAAGTGTATAGTTATGGGGGATCCTTCCGGTAAAAAAGAAGACTTTGAAAATGCCTATTATCAGTTCATCCATGAAGCGGATCAATGGTGTTATCAACCGGTCTTTTATGAAACCAATGAAGACAGCGTTATGACGCTTCACGAACTTGGGTATGATTTCATCAAGATGGGTGAAGAAGCCTTGGTGGATTTGGATACCTTCACCACCTCGGGCAAAAAAATGAAAGGAACGCGAGCCGTACTGAACAAAATCGCCAAAGAAGGGTATACCTTTGAAGTGTTGGAGGCGCCTTTCTCTGAGACTGACATGCAGGCTTTCCGGCAGATTTCTGATTCTTGGTTGGGAGATCGTAAAGAAAAAGGCTTTTCTCTGGGCTTCTTTTCTGAAAGTTATCTCCAAAGAGGTCCCATGGCAGTGGTAAAAAATACAGATGGCGAGATCGTGTCTTTTGCCAATATCATGCCGACTTACACCAAGGAAATTGGAACCATTGATTTGATGCGCCACCATAGCGACAAGGCCCCTTCTGGCAGCATGGATTTTCTGTTTGTAAATCTTTTCGAATACATGAAAAATCAAGGCATCCGTTACTTTGATTTAGGGATGGCGCCACTATCGAATGTCGGCAATTCCCGTAAAAGCTTTATTCAGGAACGAATGGCTTACTTAATCTATGAATTTGGTTCTCGCTTTTATTCTTTCCAAGGTTTGCGGGATTACAAAGAAAAATATGCCAGTGAATGGATTTCCCGGTATACTCTTTATTCACGGGACAGTTGGATTGCCTATGTCATGATTGCCATTTTGCTGATTGATAATCGAACCATCGAAAAAGACGGCACCGTGGCCCGCAACCGTAAAAAACGCTGGCTAAAGTTTTAATGATTGTTGAACTATTCAAAAAAGCTGTGAAACTCCCTTATGCATCAGGGTTTCACAGCTTTTTTATAATTACTTTTTAAAAATACACAGGCTATTTTGCAACATTGCCGGCGATATTCAATACATCCCAAGTTCGGGCAAATGGTGGTGCGTACATCAGATCCAACATCCCCAGATCAGCCGTCGTCATCTTAGCCGCAATCGCTGCCGCTAAAACATCGATCCGCAGTGCTGCTCCTTTTTCCCCACCGATTTGGCCGCCTAAAAGCCGGCGAGTCTCCTTTTCGTATACCAGTTTGACTCGAATATCCTTTTGACCAGGATAATAATCCGTCTGATTTTTATCGTCGATTACTATCGCTTTGTAATTTAATCCTAAATTTTTAGCATCGGCTTCTGTCAAACCAGTCCGAGCCAGTTCCAAATCAGTAAACTTGACACCAGACGTTCCCAGCGTGCCTGGATAATTAACTTCTCCACCGGCGATGCTTTCACCGGCGATACGCCCCAATTTATTAGCACCAGTAGCCAGTGGGAAATATTTGTCCTCACCTGTGACCTGATGTTTAACCGTCGCGTTATCCCCTGCTGCCCAGACATCTGAAACATTAGTACGGCCTTGTTCATCAACAATCAAAGCACCATTTTTCAGCTTGGCAAATTCCGCCCCCAGAAAATCGTTGGCCGGCCGAACACCGATAGCGACCAAAACCAAGTCAGTTTCATAACGTCCTTTATTGGTTACGACTGCATCAATATGGGTCTTGCCTTCAAATCCGGTAACTGCTTCTCCTACCCGCACATCGACAGCCGCTTTGGCCATCTTGTTTTCCAGCAGTTCAGTAAACTCTTCATCAAAAGAGTCCTTCATCAGGCGATCGTCCAATTGAATGATTCGCACCGATTTTCCTTGATGCAGCAATGCTTCTGTGAATTCAATTCCAATAAAGCCGCCACCGACTACGGTCACATTCTTGACAGCTGGATCTTCCAGCGCCGCTTTTACTTTGATACCGTCAGCCATTGTCTTCAAGGTAAACAGATTGTCGAAATCCACCCGATCAACCGGCGGCATAATCACCCGAGACCCGCTAGCGATCATCAGTTTGTCATAACTGTCAGAAAACTCCTCACCTGTCTCCAAGTTTTTCACAGTCACTTTTTTGGCAACGGTGTCCACTGCTGTTACTTCATGATGGAGTTGGATAGTGATTCCCTGCTTTTCAAAGGCTTCTTTGCTGCGGGCAATCATTTTATTTTGATCGGTAAAGAAATCACCAACAAAATAAGGCAGTCCGCAAGCTCCAAAACTAACCAATTCTCCTTTTTCATAAATGACAACTTCCGGAGCCTCAGCCATTTTTTGGACTTTGACGGCTGCACTAGTTCCAGCCGCCGTTCCGCCGATAATTATCGTTTTCATATACGCACCTGCTTTTTTATAATTGCATTCATTTCTATTTTAACCTTCAAGAAACCTTAGCCAGCTTTCCAATTTCCAGAGAAAGAACCAGAAAAACAGACCACAATCTATTCAACGACTGTGGTCTGTTTGTTTCAGACAAATCAAGATTCGATATCAGTTACCATACCTGATCCGACAGTACGTCCGCCTTCACGGATGGAGAAGGTCGTCCCTTGTTCAACAGCGATTGGATGAATCAATTCCACTTCAATCGTTACATTGTCACCAGGCATAACCATTTCAACACCTTCAGGCAATGTAATGGAGCCGGTCACGTCAGTTGTGTGGAAGTAAAATTGTGGACGATAGTTATTGAAGAACGGTGTATGACGGCCGCCTTCTTCTTTCGTCAAGATATAAACTTCCCCTTTGAACTTGGTATGAGGAGTGATGGAACCTGGTTTTGCCAAAACTTGACCACGTTCAATTTCCTCACGGCCGACACCGCGTAGCAGAACGCCGACATTATCTCCGGCTTCACCATAATCCAATGTCTTACGGAACATTTCCAATCCAGTAACAACAGCTTTTTGAGTTTCTGGTTTAATTCCGACAATCTCAACTTCTTCGCTGACTTTAATTGTCCCACGTTCGATACGACCGGAGGCAACAGTCCCACGACCAGTAATAGTGAAGACATCTTCCACTGGCATCAAGAAAGGTTTATCCGTATCACGAACCGGTGTTGGAATGTATTCGTCAACCGTGTCCATTAATTCTTCGATAACCTTTTCTTGTTCAGGGTCACCTTCCAAGGCTTTCAAAGCGGATCCTTTGATGACTGGAATATCGTCACCAGGGAAATTATATTCGTTCAGCAATTCGCGAACTTCCATTTCCACCAGATCCAACAATTCGTCGTCATCTACCAAATCAACTTTGTTCAAGAAGACGATAATGTCTTTAACACCTACTTGCCGTGCTAACAAAATATGTTCACGAGTCTGTGGCATTGGCCCATCAGTGGCGGATACTACCAAAATGGCACCATCCATTTGCGCAGCACCTGTAATCATATTCTTTACGTAGTCCGCGTGTCCTGGTGCGTCAATATGAGCATAGTGGCGTTTTTCAGTTTCATATTCAACGTGGGCTGTATTGATTGTGATCCCACGTTCACGTTCTTCGGGAGCGGCATCGATTGCTGCATAGTCTTGTGCGTTTGCCAAACCTTTTTTCGCGAGGACTGTAGTAATGGCAGCTGTCAAAGTGGTTTTACCGTGGTCGACGTGCCCGATCGTTCCGATATTAACGTGTGGTTTGCTTCTGTCGTAATGTTCTTTTGCCATGATTAATCCCTCCAATAAATGTGTGCTTCAACGGTTGGCTTCCGCCTGGCACGACTCGGGTCAAGTGTTCTTGGCTCTCAACAAATCAATTATAGCCTTGTCCCGACACCTTGTAAAAAATTTTCACTCGAAGCACTTACTTTTTGTTAGTTTTTCGAATCTGTCTTTATTATAGGTCAAAAATGATCAAAGTCAAAAGATTTGCTTTAGCTTTCAAAACGCTTTTTATTTAAGTGAATTAAGTGAAAAAAAGTGCCCCTTCAGTCAGCTATACCTTTGGTGATTAGAGCTTCCAACAGCAAGCTGCTGCTTAAATACTGTATAATAGCAGCAAGATTGAATTAATGAGGTGATAATTTTGAAAAAATGGTTTGCAGGTTTATTAGTGTTGGCTGTCTTTTGTGCTGGCAGTTTTTACACCTATCAATACTTTTACGGCGGCAGTAGTTTTTATACAGTGATTCGTGACGAGGGTACAAAATCCGGTAGTGGTGAGGATACTGTCTACGTCTACAAACAAGCTGCCTACGATGACCAAGGCGACCGAGTCTCAGTAGAAATGCGGGAATATCGCAAACAACCTCTGCGACAGGGGGCTTATTTGAAGCTGTTGGTCAATCCGCAAAAGGGAGTACTTAGTTGGGAAGAAATTTCTGCCGATCAGGTGCCGAAAAAAGCCCTGGATCAATTAGAATAGGCATTTCCAAAGATTTAGCAAGCCCAACAACCGGCAACTGACCGGATACCATCAGTCAAAACTATAATCTAAAAAAGCCCAGCTGTATCTTGACAGTCCTCTGTGGTTTCGGCAATCACTTTTTTCGAACACGCCACAGGTATGACAAAGGTCCAATTGGGCTTTTTTAATAACTCATATTTCACGTCGCACACTTGCTCACAGAGATCTTTTCACAAACGATTAACGACATCTTCTACGTTTTTGATGGTCACTGAGATAGTCCCATCAGGATTGTTGACAAACTCAATCAAATTCGGATCACGGTAAACATCCAAAGGAACAATCAGTTCAATACCATTGGAAAGCTTCAATTTCTGTTTTCCATACTTCTTTTCTGTCAATTCTTTGACTTCTCGCAGCAACGGCGCGCGATCCACGAATCCTTTTTCTGCAACTTCTTCTTTAAAAGCCAATTTGGCCGTGATGTTGTCTTTGAAAACTTTTTCAGCTACCTCTTCAACAGCCAGTTCCCCATTTTCTTCAATGGAATCATAGACTGCCTCTTTGACATCAGCAATCAAATCATGTTTTGGCGCATCGAATTTTTTGCCAATTTTTTCGGCAACTCGTTTGATGACTTTGACATTGTCCTCCAAAGAAAGTTGTGGCTGGCTTTCGATGACTTCAGTAGAAAAATACAGCCGCTTTTCACCAGAAAAGGTGTATTTTTTTTCGACCAACTCATAGGCCATTGTCGTCAAATCAACTGTCAAACCTTCATCAGCCTTTTGAGTCTTATTAGCCAAGATTGCCCGATTAATGATCAGCTGATTTTTCAAACCGGCTTCCTCGCTGTCCACGTAGTGAGTATAGCCTTCGTTGTAGTTTACTTTCAAAAAAGCCACATGCAGCGCCGTATCCAGTTCATACAACACCACAAACACATCACATCCCGGTGCATCTTCACTTTGATTGTAGTTTTCATACCAAAGCTGCGTCAAATCTGCCGACGCTGTCACAAAATCTTGAGGCAGCTGTTTGATCATCTCAGTAAAAGGCGCTGCTTCTGCCAATATGCCGGTTTTGGTTTGAGGTGTTGACAGCTTTTGAATCTTTTTTGTCAAATATTCTCGAATATATGCTGTCGTCAAATCCAGCGGCACTTGAGAAAATACCGGTGCACCGGACTCGCGATCTAGCAAATGTAGAATCGCTTGTTTCAAATAAATATCCATTTTGTCTCGTTCCTTCTTTTATAACCTGCAGGCAGGATTTTTTTCATGCCTGTTTAGTTTACACAAAATGATAGCTAAAAAACAAGTCAATGGCGACTGACTAAATCAAAGAGGGTTTCAGCCAAATTATCTGCTCCTGATGTCGGCGCCTGATTTGCTAACAGGATTACCAATGTTTCGTTTGTCTCATCGCCATAGACAGCTGTATCAAAACCACCTAGAGAGCCGTGAATCATTTTTCGCCCAGCTTCATGCCAGAGCCCGCCACTGTAACTTTCTGAATCGACAGCTGCCATTTGGTGATACTCCGCCTTTGATAAAAGTCGCCCGTCGATTAACCCTTGTTGAACAGTCCATAAATCAGCTGCAGTCATATACAAATTGCCCGCCCCCAACAGACTTGAAAACAAACGCTGGCTGTTGTCAAAATCATCATCGCGATAATCCAGTCCCCACTCATGACGATAAGCTTGGGGGATGACTACACTCTCGGGAAGTTGATCCCAAGACCACGTATGTTTCAAATGAAGAGGCGCAATAATGCGTTGTTGCAGGTTTTCTTCATAACTTTTCCCAGTCAGTTTAATGATGATTCCCGCCAAAAGTGTATAATTGGCATTCGTGTAGGAAAACTCCTGCTCATTGCCACTGGACAATTCATCAAGGGTATACTCCAACTGCTCGTCTTCAGTAGTCAATACAGACGGAGGCGCGGTCTCTGCCATTTGAATACCCGAGTTGTGATCTAGAAGTTGACGCACTGTAATCTGATTGCTGTCACTTATTTCAGGATAAAATTCTGCTAATGAAGTGCCATAGGTTATGAGTTTTTCTGACACCAGCTGCTGAATCATGATAGCGGTCATAAATTTTTGCAATGAAGCCACTGGATAGGCAACTTCCTCGTCATTTAATTGTTTTTCTTTAAGATTGGCAAAACCAAAAGATTCCTGAAAAATCGGCTGGCCATCATGTATGATCAATGCGGTCCCTTTGAAGGATTGTTGCCGCAATTCGTTTTCAATTTCTGTCTTCATCAAAGGAGAATCTTCATTTTCCTGCAGCAAGGTAGCCGCAAAAACCGGCTGTGGCGAATCTGAGAAGACCGCATCTTTGCCTACTGCTGCGCCCCAAAGAACTGCCCCCAGCAAAAGCACGCTTAAAAAAAGACTGCTGATTATTTTTTTCATGTTATTTCCTCTCCATTCGTCTTTCGCTATTCTAATCTCTTTCAGCACTTTTTTCAGCGATTTAATCAATTTGTCATCTAATTGTTGAAAATGCAAAATTCAGGATTTTTCGGCAAGATTGCGCTACACTTGGTTTGTTATAAATATTACCCAGAATCAGTGAAGCTGCTTCTTCAAAAACGCTTAAACTCTTCTAAAAAATGTGGAGGGGATCAGCCCTTATTTTTTGTTTGAGACTTGAGCGAGTCTTGAGGATAGTCGGTTTAATAAAAAAGGAGGAACTAACGCTATGCAATCGTTGACATCAACCTATACTTTGGCAAATGGAATCAAGATCCCGGTAGTCGGCTTTGGAACTTGGCAGACACCTGATGGGGAAGTCGCTGTTTCTTCAGTCAAATCTGCACTGGCAAATGGCTACCGTCACATTGACACTGCACAGGCCTATAAAAATGAAGAAGGTGTCGGCCGCGCACTCAAGGAAAGTGGTATTCCCAGAGAAGAGATTTTTCTGACTACCAAATTGTGGAATAAAAATCATAGTTACGATTTAGCAATGTCTTCTTTTGCCGAATCACTGGAGAAATTACAAACAGAATACGTGGACTTATTTTTAATCCACTGGCCGAATCCTGTCGATTTCAGAGATCACTGGCAAAATGCCAATGCCGAATCGTGGCGGGCCATGGAGGACCTGTACGAGGCGGGTAAAATCAAAGCCATTGGTATTTCTAATTTCCGACCTCACCACATAGAAGAACTGAAAAAAACAGCGAAAATTATGCCTATGGTCAACCAGATCTTTTTGGCACCCGGTGAAAAACAAGAAGAGGTTGTTTCCTATTGTGAAGACAACGATATTTTATTGGAAGCTTACAGCCCTCTTGGAACTGGCAAAATTTTCGAAGTTCCTGAAATGAAGGCACTGGCGGAAAAACACAACCGTTCCATCGCACAAATTGCTTTACGTTGGTCCTTGCAACACGGCTTTTTACCTCTACCAAAATCTGTTACTCCAAGCCGAATTAAAGAAAACGCACAACTCTTTGATTTTGAATTGAGCAAAACAGACATGGCACAAATTGACGCGCTGGATGGTGTGGTTGGTAAAGCTGGCGACCCCGATCAAACGACCTTTTAAGGTGCCTGCAATGAATATCTCTGTTCGTTTAAACGCATTGCCGGAAAACGTCAAACAAACTTTTCATAAAGATTTTGTTTTTTTAATCTTTCCTGACAAAATCCAACATTTTCCAGCCCGCAATTGGACCAAAGAGCAAATTTTGGAAAAGCTCCATGAGTATCTGGGGACTACCATTGATTATCAACAATGGCAGGGCCATTTAATCGCAAGTTCGCCTGATAAAAAAATGGCTATTCTTCTTCCCAATCGTCACATGCTATGAGTTGTTGAAAGAATCCTTGACGAAGTTTTCTTTACAGAAAACTTTCCGCCAAGGATTCTTTTTTTACATAGGGCTTTTCAAAAAACGATTTATTCTTTATAATCAGATGGGATTTTACTCGTTTTCGCGGTTTGAATAACGGTGGTCAGATTGCAGCAAATTAGTGAAGTAATCGAACAGACTTTCTTCCCCACCTTTGCCTCAGTCCCTCACGGCAAAAGACATTCTGACTCTCAGGTAGGGTCAGTTTCTCGGATACCGTTGTTTTATTCAAACCGCCCTCAACACAAATTAAAAAGGAGCCTTAAAATGAAGAAAAAGCAAAAAGAAAAGCTGATGAAAGCTTTCCGTCCCTCTTTTGAAAATGCCCGTCAACAATTGTTTCAACATCTGGAAAACAAAGCCGCTGAATTATACGGTTTGGCAATCTCGGTGAAACTCAATCCTAAAAAGCAGGATGAACTGCTAATTGAGAATCAAGGTCCCACGACTCGGGACAAACAGCTGACAGTCCCTATCGATCAAAGCTTCACCACAATTATCAAACGGATTCAAGAGCGGGAAAAAGGGCTGTTGGACCAATTTGCCACGAATCTGACACACGAAATCGCGAACTATTGGTATGTTCCAGCAGTGAAAGCTCCAGAAACAGAATCAGCTGTTGCGACAACCAAAACTGTCGCTGAAGCCAAAACTACCAATGAGGCTGCTTTTTCAACCGCAACACCTGCAGTTGAAAAAGCAGATGAACAAACAGCTGTTGCAGCAAGTACAGAAACGGCGGCCACAGATTCTATGTCCCTTGCCGCTTTCACCGCAGCCATCCAGCAATTTCCTAAATTCTTTGTGGATCAAGATACCGAAGCAATTTTAGTAAAAGAAAAAACACCGAAGGAAGATCGGCTGTTGGCAACTATTTCCCGCCATACTGTTGGCGAATTTGTAATCGAAAAAGCATTGGATCGCAAATACAAATTGAAGACTGAAGTCATTCCAGTCATCGAAACCTTGGCAAATACCCCTCTTGCTGAACGCTGAGGACAAGTTATCGTTTTATGAACTAATCTGAACTAAACCCAAAAGAGCGTCCCCCTAAGCCGGCTACCGGCCTTAGGGGGACGCTCTTTTGACGCTTTTATTCTCAATTATTTCGCAGTGTTGCCAATAAACGCTTAGCAGCTGCTTCATTCATAACCGGTTCTCTTTTTAACAGGCGGCTGACTGCCTGCACTTCCTCTTCTTTGGCTCCGACTGACAGCGCCAACGAACGCGCTTGCAGTGCCATGTGACCTTTTTGAATGCCTTCTGAAACCAACGCCCGCAATGCTGCCAAGTTCTGGACGAGACCACCGGCAACAATCACTGAAGCCAGTTCCGCCGCTGTCGTCACAGCCATCAGTTGCAAGGCGGCTTGCGCTTTTGGCAGAACCCGAGTACCGCCACCGACAATTCCCACGGACAGTGGCAGCGTCAACTCCCCTACCAATTGGTCCTCTTCCACCCGCCATTGACTCAGACCACGATACTGTCCGTCTTTTACTGCAAAAGCATGACAGGCGGCTGCTTGTGCCCGAGTATCATTTCCAGTGGCAAGCAAGATTCCCTCGATGCAGTTCATGATACCTTTATTATGGGTGGCTGCTCGATAAGGGTCCAGTTGCGCCAGACGTGAGGCGGCTGCAATACGCTTCGCGGTTTCCAAGCCATCCTCATTACGGCTAAGTTTTCCTACCGGTATACGGCAAACCGCGGTTACTAACGCTTCTGTCGTCAAATTGGACAAGATACTCAGCAAGACATTTTCTTCCGGTAAGGCTTCTCGCAAAAAAGTGGCACAAGCTTCCAAGATAGTATTGATAATATTAGCACCCATCGCATCTTTGGTGTCTGCTAAAAAGTCAACGGAAACAAAGTCATCACCAATTTTACGTACCTGAATCTCTCGTAAACCGCCGCCTCTGGCATAGATGGAAGGGTAAGCATTTTCAGCAAGAGCAAAGAGCTGCTTTTTAGCAGCAGTCACAAAAGCCGCAACTTTGTCCTGATCTGCAACTTGACTGAAGACAATTTGCCCTCGTGCCAAACGTTCAGGGGCAAATGTTGTGATTTCCCCGGCCATCTTACTGCCATTACTCATGGCGGCAATCACAGAAGGCTCTTCAGTGGCTACCGGAACAGTATATTTTTTACCGTTGACGATTAAATCCGGGACTACTCCCATGGGAATCTCAACTTCACTGATGCGATTTTCAATCAAATGATCTGCAATATCTGCTGCCAATGTCGTCTTTTCCAGTTCTTCTTTCAGCTGGGTATCAATGATTCCTCGAGTTTCCAAATCTGCCAAGCGTTCCGCCGTCGTCAGCTCATAGAAGCGCTGGCGTTTTTTTTTTTGATTCGACGCTTTTTTTGGCACTGCTTCCAAAAGGACAGCCAATCCCAGTCCGCCACCAATACAAAGGGAAGCAACACCGTAACGTTTGTGTTGAGCTTGCAATTGATGCCCCAACGTCGTCAAAATTCTGGCCCCGGTCGCACCAATTGCGTGCCCTAGTGAGATTCCGCCGCCATAGATATTGATTTTTTCGGCGGGGATTTCCAGTTCTCGCTCCACCACAATAGAAGAAGCAGCAAACGCTTCATTGATTTCAAACAAATCGATGTCTGCAATGGTTAGTTCAGCCTTTTCCAATAGCTTACGGATGGCAGTAATCGGTGCAATCCCCATTACTGCGGGGTCAATGCCAACTTCTGAGACCTCTTTAATGACTGCCAAATAAGGCAGCCCCTTTTGATCCGCATAATCCTTGGAGGCCACTAGCAACGCAGCCGCCCCGTCATTGATTGTCGAAGCATTCCCGGCCGTTACAGTGCCCTCTTTTTTGAAGGCAGTTTTAAGGGTGGCTAGTTTTTCTACTGTGGAACCTGGGCGGATTCCTTCGTCTGCCGTCATTGTTCCTTCAGCTAAGGAAATGGGCACGATCTCCGGCTCAAAAAGACCCGCGGCACGGGCTGCTGCCGCTTTATTTTGTGAGTGAACAGCAAAAGCATCTTGTTCTTTACGACTGATGTGGTACTTTTCTGCAACATTTTCTGCAGTCAACCCCATGTGTTTTTCACTTTGGGCATCTGTCAGGCCATCGATGATCATGCTGGAGATGGGGGTGTCATATTCTCCACTTGCCGCATCAAATACTTGCAGCTGAGGTGCCCTGGTCATACTTTCAATACCACCAGCCAGTACCACCTCTGTTTCTCCTAGCAAAATCGCTTGACGAGCCAACAAGACTGCCTTCATCCCCGATCCGCAGACCTCATTGATTGTTGCTGCCGGAACGCTGTAATCTAATCCAGCCGCCAACGAAATCTGTCGAGCAGGATTTTGTCCGTTGCCCGCCTGTAAAACATTGCCAAAGTATACTTGGTGAATATCCTCTTTTACCTGTGGATATTTGTTTAATAAAGCTTGCGTCACCTTGGTTCCTAATTGAACAGCCGTAAAATCTTTCAATTGCCCTTTGTATTTGCCAATGGGTGTTCGCAATCCGTCTAAAATGACAACTTCTTTCATGAAGTCACCTCCACCTTGCAATATAACATTTCTATCCATAAAAACAAATAACATTTCTTCCGTGGCTGTCTAGCCCTCAAAAAGTTTTAACAAACTTTAAATAATCACTTTTTGCTTTCGCAAGCACAGGATTTTGTGCTAATTTAATAGAGGAATTAACCCTACATTTGAAAAAAATATAGCAAAACACAAAGAGGCTTTTCGCTCTGTCTTTGTGACCATCCAGGAGGCCCAAAATGACTGCAGGGATCGATAAAATAAACTTTTTTGTACCGCCGTACTACTTGGATATGAAAGATCTGGCCCACGCTCGCAATGTGGATCCAGACAAGTTCACCATTGGAATCGGACAAGATCAAATGGCGATCTCTCCGGTTTCCTATGACATCATCACTCTGGCTGCCAATGCTGCACTGCCACTTCTCACCGAAGAAGACAAACAAGCCATTGACTTGGTGATTGTGGGAACCGAATCCAGCATTGATGAGTCAAAAGCTGCTGCCGTGATTCTTCATGGCTTGCTGGGTATCCAACCTTTTGCTCGCGCCATCGAATTGAAAGAAGCTTGCTATAGCGCAACTGCCGGCCTACAATTTGCCAAAGAGTATGTCTTGCGCCATCCAAACCGCAAAGCTTTAGTAATCGCCGCTGATATCGCCCGTTACGGCTTAAACTCAGGAGGCGAACCGACACAAGGCGCCGGCGCTGTGGCAATGGTCATCAGTTCAGAACCCCAAATTTTAGCCCTTTCAGACGAAAGTGTCGCTTTGACGCAGGATATTTATGACTTTTGGCGTCCTACCGGTACCGAATATCCAGTAGTAGACGGCCCGTTATCAAATGCTACGTATATCGAATCCTTCCAACGAGTTTGGCAGGAATTTGGTCGGCGCTATCAGAAAAGTTTGGCAGACTTTGCGGCCCTGAGTTTCCACATCCCTTATACTAAAATGGGCAAAAAAGCTTTGTTGGCAGGCTTGGCTTCTGAAAGTGAGGAAGAACAAGCACGGATCCTCACACAATACGAAGAAAGTATCCGTTACAGCCGCCGCGTCGGCAATCTGTACACCGGTTCGTTGTACTTGGGACTGATTTCGCTTCTTGAAAATAGTCAGCAGCTTCAAGCTGGTGACCAAGTGGGCCTATTCAGCTATGGTTCAGGAGCTGTCGCCGAGTTCTTCACCGGGACCTTGCAAGAAGGCTTTACTGATCATCTGAGAAAAAACCAGCACGAAGCACTCCTTGATGCACGAATTCGTTTATCAGTTGCCGAATACGAAGCAATGTTCAGCACCGAACTGACAAATGCCAATCTGGCAGCTGATCCAGATACGACACCTTTTCGTCTGGCCGCAATTCATCAGCAAATCAGAGAATATCGCGCCTAAATCTGTGAGACTTGTCTTCTTTTGCGTTCGTTTTATTCTATGAAATTCAATGGTAATCTCAAATAAAAAAATCCTCCGGGCTCTGGGAAAAGTCATCGCCAGAACCTGGGGGATTTTTGCTGCTCTTTTTCACTGATAGGTCAGGAATTATTAGCCTGTTTTGCCATGAACTCTGCTAGTTGCTTCTCTGAGGGCATACCGCTTTGTGCGCCCATTTTTGTGACGGACAACGAAGCCCCAAATGAAGCTTTCAATACAGCTGTCTCCAGCGGTTCCTTTTTAGCAAGAGTTGCTGCCAAAATGCCATTGAAAGTATCTCCAGCACCTGTCGTATCGGTAACAGCCATCCTAGGCGCTGCCACGGTCTTCACCTTCCCCTCCAGGACATAAGAGACCCCTTTACTGCCACGAGTAACAATCAGCTGGGTTTCTTGTTTTTTTGACCAGGATAGCATGGCCGCTTCCACATCAAATGATTCCGTCTCTGAACTGGTTTGGACCATCCGTCTGAATTCTCGTTCATTTGGTGTGATGTAATCGACAAATGGTAACATCTCTTCCACTGCTTCGTGGTAGGGAGCCGGATTCAAAATAGTGATTAGCCCTTTTTCCTTGGCTCGTTTAAAGGCATCCATCACAGTCGCCGGGGGAATTTCTAACTGAGCAAGCAGAACTTGAGCTTGTTCCAGCACAGCCTCTTTCAAGTCATCCGGTGTAACCAGCTGATTAGCTCCGGGCAAGACGACGATTGCATTGTCTTCTGGTAGCTTCATGATAGCAGCCGTACCGGTGAATGCATCAGCTTCCAATTTCACCTGACTCATATCGATCGCTGCCATGTTCATGTGAATCATCAGCTTGTCACCAAATGTATCGTTACCAACCTTTCCTACCAACGTCACCGGAACGCCTAAACGACGGCATGCCACTGCTTGGTTTGCACCTTTGCCACCAAAAAAATAGCTAACATTGTCACCAAGAACAGTCTCCCCGATACTGGGCATTTTTGAAACTTCCATGACGAGATCCATATTTAAACTTCCCAGTACTAGAACCTTCATTTTTGCGCCTCGTCTGCATTAAGACATTCTTCATCGGACAGTGTTCGAATCACGCGACAAGGGGTACCAAATGCCAAGACATTTGCGGGAATATCCTTTGTCACTAGGCTGTGAGCTCCGATTACTGAGTTTTCACCAATGCTGACTCCCGGTAAAACGGTAACGCCCGCTCCTAACCAGACATTGTTGCCAATCGTCACGGGTTTGTTGAATTGGGCTTGCTGCAGCCGCAATTGTGGTGACAATGGATGCCCTGCCGTACACAAGCTGACATTTGGCCCCATCATTACCTTGTCACCAATCGTAATCTTCGTGTCATCCACTAACGTCAGGTGGGAATTAGCATAAACATTCTTACCAAAATAGGTATTTTTCCCCCAATTTGCCGAAAAAGGTGGTTCGATATATGAACCCTCCCCAAAATCACCTAACAACTGCTGCAAGATGGCTTGTTTTTCTGCACCTTTACTTGGCAAGGTATGATTGAACTGAAACAACAAGTCACGATAACGGGCCTGTTCCTTCAAGATTTCTTCGTTTTCAAAATAGATTTCGCCGGAATCCATCTGCTCTTTTATTTTTTCTGTCTCCACAAAACTCACCCTTCTTTTCTGAAATCACTTGCCTTTTTATTATAGCACGGGAAAGCTCCTCTTCAGCTTGAAAGGGTGATTTTTCAACCTTTGCCCACAACACATTTTTTACCAAATGAAAAAATACTTAACAGTTATCGGATAGAACAAAGCCTCTACTTTTCCAACAAAAAAACAGACAGTTCCTCGAATGAGAAAACTGTCTGCTTCTAAACTTCTAATCTGCTCGCAAGGCAATGGCCGCATCTTTTTTAGCAGCCATTCGTGCGGGAATGTGTCCACCCATGATCGTCAGAACTGTTGAAATAATCACTAGGATTACTGCATGTCCAATATCCAACTGTGCCACATTTTTTAGCTCCGTCAATTTATAAATTATAGAATTGATAGGGAACGTCGCCAGATACGCAATCACTACACCCAACGTACCGGAGAAGACACCCAAAATCGCTGTCTCTGCATCAAAGACCCGCGTGATGTCTTTTTTCCGAGCCCCCAAAGCTTTCAAGACGCCAATTTCCTTTGTACGCTCAATGACTGACGTATAAGTGATGATGGCAATCATAATCATACTGGTGACAAGTGAGATACCAGCAAAAGCTACCAACACATAGGTAATCGCGTCCATCAAGCCACCAGTCAACTCAGTCATCGTTCCAGCTAAATCTGAATAAACGATTTTATCTGCTTTTGATTTGCCTTTGTTCCAAGCATCCAGATAGTCCAAAATCTTATCTTTATCCTTGAAGTTGTTAGGATAAATCATCATGGAATAAGGAATACCGCTAGCCCCCAGATAATCCAACAGATTGTCTTTGGCTGTCTGATCCAATTTTTCGTTAGACATGACATTCACATCACTGTCTTTTTGTGCTTTGACAATTGCTGAGTCTTGGTTGGTTTTAATGACTTGTTGTGCCAAACTGTCGCTATAGGCAATCCCTGGTGCCAAAAGGTCCATGGTTGCCGAAGATTTAACTCGTAGAATCCCGGAAATTGTCAGCTCTTCATTGTTCTCGTTTTGGTAAACAGCTTCCAAATCCTGGTTAGGCATAAAGTTTCCTGTAGGTAACTGTGTATAGTATGCATCATTGTAAATCAGTTTTAGCTTAGTTCCTATCAGCTCATCAAAAGACAGTTCTTCTCCGTCTTTGACATCAAATCCGAGATTTTTCAAACCGTTGATATTGGTATTGTTGTTTTTATCCACCACTAATACCAAATCAGTGTCTTTTTCCGGATAGCTGCCTGCCAAAAGCGAATAGTTATCTTTCAAAAAGTTGGTGCCGTCTTTTTGCAACTGCTTCGGAAATGAGGAGACGCCGACACCGGTTACAGAAGACATCATGGACATCATGGAGCCGGTATCCGGATTGTCCGGAGAATCGTTAGACAGTTTAACATTTTGGGCTTTGCCGTCTACTTCTCGCATCAAATTCAAATTCACTAAGCGGGTATAGCCAATATTATTAGACAGCTCAGGATCGATATCATTGATGTAATCCACATAAGACTGATCCAATTTATTGATGTGCTGTGCCTGGTCTGCAGCACTGGTTTTAGCAGTGATGGTTTTTTCTTTCGGGAAGTCAGCTTGCGAGGAGTCCCCTGTCATCGTCTGACGGTCCTCTTCGGTGGTAATCTTGGAAACAGTGATAGGGAATTTTGCCAAAGTTTCAGCCTGAGTCGTATCAATCTGCTTTTGGAAACCATTTGACAAGGACAAGACGATAGCAATTCCGATGATCCCGATACTGGAGGCAAAAGCGGTCAGAAACGTTCGGCCTTTTTTGGTACGAATATTATTGAAAGACAGATGAAGAGCCGTAGTAAATTTCATTTTAGTATGCTTCAGATTGAACATGTCTGGTTTTGGCCGCTCTTTATGAGGATTGGAGTCGTGACGAATCTGTCCATCAGCAAACTCAATAATTCGATCCGCATATTGGTGCGCCAGCTGTGGATTGTGGGTAACCATGATTACCAATTTTTCCCGGGAAAGCTCTTGGATTAGTTCCATAATCTGAAGGCTCGTTTCAGAATCCAAAGCACCAGTAGGCTCATCACATAATAAGATATCTGGATCATTGGCCAGTGCCCGTGCGATAGCTACCCGCTGCATCTGCCCACCGGAAAGCTGATTCGGCTTTTTATGCATATGGTCTTTTAAGCCGACTCTGGTCAAGGCATCTTCTGCCCGCCGTGTTTTTTCTTCTTTTGAGACACCGCTCAGGGTCATCCCCAACTCAACATTGTCAATAATCCCCAAATGGCTAATCAAATTGTAGCTTTGGAAAACAAAGCCGATGGAGTTGTTGCGGTAAGCATCCCAATCACTGTCTTTAAATGTTTTGGTGGACTTGCCATTGATGACCATGTCACCTGAATCATAGTTGTCCAAGCCACCGATGACATTTAACATTGTCGTTTTCCCGGAACCACTAGGGCCCAAAATGGCTACAAATTCCTGTTTACGAAAAGCAACGGAAACACCGTCCAATGCTTTAGTGGTAGTTTCTCCTACCGTATAATACTTTTTAATATCCTTTAATTCCAGCATGTGATCCCTCCTGTTTTTCTTCTTGCCGCGGATCCATATTCTGCTAAGTTGTCGCAATCCAGCTGTCTTCACAACGGTTCATGTCACAGAAATTATCCCACAATCTGCGGATTTTTTCGGAGATAATGCTCTCCTCATTAACAGGAACAGCATATCATCCTTTTATGAACTGAAAATGAAATCCAAGCGATTTTCATGAACTTGTATCATAACCGGTAAAAATGCTAAACTCTGAGTAACAAAATGAGTAGCAAATTTTTTCTAAGGAGTACACTTATGAACAAGATTCTGGTAATCGAAGACGAGCCAAACTTGAGTCGTTTATATGAGCGAGTCTTGACCGACCACCATTTTCAAGTGGTTACTGCTGAAAATGGAGAACAGGCATTGACTAAACTGGAGGACCATCATATTGATCTGGTCATCACCGATATTATGATGCCGGAAATGGATGGTTTCCAGTTTACTCATTTGATTCGGCAAAGCGGCTACGATTTGCCGATTTTAGTGATTACTGCCAAAGACAGTTTCGCTGATAAAAAACACGGCTTTCGTCTGGGAGCCGATGATTACATGGTGAAACCGGTCAACTTGGAGGAGATGTTGCTGCGGGTTGAGGCTCTTTTACGCCGTGCCAAGATCGCCCACGAGCAAGAACTGACAGTTGGCAAGACAACCTTAAACCAACAAGAGCTGACTTTGACACGCGAAAAAGAAGTTCTTTGGCTACGGAACAAGGAATTTCAACTGCTGTATAAATTACTGAGCTATCCCAATAAAATTTTTACCCGTCAACAACTGATGGCTGAATTATGGGGACTAGACAACCAAAGCGATGAGCGCACAGTGGATGTCCATATCAAGCGCTTGAGAGAACAGCTGCAACGCAACCCCGATTTTAATATTGTTACCATCCGAGGTCTTGGCTATAAGGCGGTGCTCACCTATGAAGCATAAAATTTATTCTAAGCTGTGGATCTATTTTTCCTGTCTCGTCTTTTTGGCCTTGGTCTTCTTTTCTATTCTGATGGGAACCCTGATTCTTTTCTTGTCTCGTCAAGGATTGATTCAACCCCGTGGAGACAATCACCTATTCATTATTTTCATTCTTCTAGCCTTCAGCGTATTGGTAGGAACCGGTTCTTCAGCAGTTGTTGGCCGTCGAATCTTAGCTCCTGTCAGAGAGCTCTCAGAAAAAATGAATAAAGTCGCTTCCGGAGACTTCACTGTGCAAGCCGATTCCGATCAGAAAATCGAAGAAATCCAAAATTTGTTCGCCGATTTCAATGTCATGGTGGCTGAACTCAGCAGCACTGAAACCTTGCGCAACGATTTCGTTGCCAATGTTTCCCATGAATTCAAAACACCCATTGCCACGATTCAAGGGTATATTCAATTGCTGCAACACGGTAGCCTCAGCCAATCTGAAAAAGCCGACTACTATCACCGCATCCTTGAAGGAACCCAACAGCTGGCAAATCTCAGTGACAATATCCTGCGCTTAACAAAACTCGAAACTCAAAACCTGCCCATTGAAAAAGAATCCTTCCGAATCGATGAGCAGATTCGAGAAGTTCTCTTGTTTTTACAACCCCGCTGGGAAGAAAAGCAGCTGGACTTGGATCTGCATTTACCTAAAACAAACTACGTCGGAAACGAAGAGCTCTTGTACCAAGTCTGGTTAAATTTAATGGACAATGCGATCAAGTACTCTAATCCCAAAGAAACCGTTACGGTAACTTTGTGCGACACTGACAAAGCATTAGTCATCCGTTTTACCGACCGCGGGACAGCCATCCCGGAAACCGAATTAAAACGGATTTTCGACAAATTTTATCAAGGGGACACCAGTCGCAAAACCGCTGGCAACGGCTTAGGCCTGGCTTTGGTACGAGAAATTCTTCAACTTCATGACGGTCGTGTCCAAGCCGAGCTCTTGCCCGAACACAAAACTTGCTTCACCGTCTTTCTCCCCCAACCGCAGGAATAAACCACCCTTCCTAAAAAGTCATTACAAACGGTGCGGTAAAATCGCTGTTTTTTCGCGATTTTACCGCTTCTTAGTGGCTTTTTTTTCTTTTTTCTTTTTCTTTCCTTTCATAGTAACCTTTTCTTGATTTCTGCCGCCCCTATTTCCCTCCCTTTTCTGTTTAAAACCGCACCATTATTCAGAAAATTGCAAAATCAGATTGACTTATTCACTTGAATTCCTGTATAATTTAAAAAATATCTTTGAAATTTTGATAAAATATCCAGTTTTCTTTCAAAGATGCAATTTTGCTTTCAAAAATAGTGACACCCAGCCGCCTTGGAACCGTTGACCGGATCTGCACCAATCACCATCATTCATCGCAGTTTTGGCTCATCCAGATGAATACACCTGAAAGGTTTGCCGGAGTGATTGTAGTGAGACGCCCCATTTGGCAAATGCTGAATGGTTTTTTTGTCTATTGGGACATGGCACAAGACGCCGCGGATGGTCGAGGAAAAATGTTGGGTAGCTTTTATGAGGGCAAGAATACCAGACACGGGGGAATGAAAAATGAAAATGAAAAAGTGGACAAGAGCAACACTGTTGGCAGTTTGTTTGTTAAGTATCAGCGCCTGCGGAAATGCTACTTCTGCTAGCGACAGCAGCAATGCAGCAGCTGACGATGGAAAGAAAAAGGTTGGCGTCTTGCAATTGGTGGCTCATGCCTCTCTTGATGCATCCTACGAAGGTTTTTTGGAAGGCTTAGCAGAAAACGGCTACCCGGAAGACAAGATTCAACTGGATTATCAAAATGCCCAAAACGATCAGGCCAATCTGAAATCCATGAGTGAAAAACTGGTCAAGGCAAAACCCGACGTATTATTGGCAATTGCGACACCGGCAGCTCAAGCATTAGCCAATGAGACCAAAGATTTGCCTATTACAGTGACTGCAGTTACCGATTTGGCAGGAGCAAAACTGGTTGCCAGCAACGAAAAACCCGGGAGCAATGTCACCGGCACCACAGACTGGGCCCCAGTTGAAAAGCAAATCGACTTGCTTTTGTCTATCGTGCCTGATGCGAAAACAATCGGTATTGCCTACAATGCTGGTGAAACCAACTCTAAAATTCAAGCGGACGCAGCCGAAAAAGCCCTGAAAAAAGCTGGTGTCAATGCGAAAGTACTAACTGCCAATACCACCAATGATGTGCAACAAGTCATGACTAGTTTGGCCAAAGATGTCGAAGGAATTTACATCCCCACTGACAATACCTTTGCAACGGCAGCCCCTGTGGTGGGTGATGTCGCTAAACAAACCAAAACACCCGTCATCACCGGTTCTGTCGAACAAGTCGAAGGTGGTGCGTTGGCCACCTATGGGATTGACTACAAATCGCTGGGTAAACTCACCGGAAAAATGGCCGCTGAGATTTTAGATGGCAAAAACACCCCCGCCGATATGCCGGTCCAGTCAGCCACTGATTTTACTTTGGTGGTCAATGATGAAATGGCACAAGCACTTGGCATTGACAAGGACACCATCAAACAACCGAAATAAACACAGCCAAACAAAATAATTATATCGACCGGTACGACTGTTACTTTAGTAAAAAAAACAACCTCGACTACCGGTCGAAATCTGAAAGATTTGGGGAATATTTATGAGTGTTGAAACGATACTGGTTCTATTACAATCGGCCTTTTCACAGGGAGTCTTGTGGTCTTTATTAGCTATCGGCGTGTTCTTGACGTACCGTATTTTGGATATCGCAGACTTGACTGCTGAAGGGACCTTTCCATTAGGAGCAGGCATTGCTGCACTGGCTATCACAAAAGGCTGCTCGCCATACCTGGCTTGCCTGTTTGCTTTTGGTGGTGGGGTTTTGGCAGGTCTTACCACAGGAATCTTCCATACAAAGCTAAAAATTCCCGCGCTGTTAGCTGGGATCATCACCATGACCGGGTTGTATTCAGTCACAAATCGCATCATGGGCGCACCTAATATTCCTTTACTAGGCAACAGCAGCGTCTATACCTGGTTTGAAGACTTGGGCTTGTCCAAAAACAATGCCGCGATTGCCGTCGGTTGTATTTTTGCAGCTTTGATAATCCTGCTCCTCTACTTCTTTTTCAAAACGGAGATTGGCTTGGCTATCCGGGCTACCGGCGACAACGATGCCATGAGCGAAGCCAACGGAATCAATACCGATACGATGAAGCTGATCGGCTACATGCTTTCAAATGGCTGCATTGCACTGTCCGGTGCACTATTGGCTCAAAACAACGGTTATGCCGATCTGAATTCCGGTGTCGGTACCATTGTCATTGGATTGGCTGCAATTATCATTGCCGAAGTCCTTTTCCGTAATTTGCCGCTTTTACCCCGCATGTTGACCATCGTCTTGGGGGCGGTGATTTACCGCTTTATTTTGGCAATCGTTTTCGAGTTTAATGTTCAGCCACAGGATATTAAATTGTTCAGCGCATTGATTCTAGTGGTTTGCTTATCGACACCACAAATCCGCAACCGCTTTGCGACTAAAAAGGCGGCTAAAGGAGGGGCACAAAAATGATACCTGTATTGGAAATCAGCGCCTTACACCAGGTCTTTGAAGCTGGAACAGTCAATGAAAATCACGTACTGCAAGGCATTGATTTGACGATGCAGCCAGGTGAATTCATCACTATTATTGGTGGCAACGGCGCCGGAAAATCCACCTTATTAAACAGCATTGCCGGCACCATCCCTGTTGAACAAGGAACAATTTTACTAAATGGGGAAAACATCACTCGTCATTCCGTGACCCGCCGTTCAAAGGCCATCAGCCGCGTCTTTCAGGATCCTAAGATGGGGACTGCCGTTCGTCTAACAGTGGAAGAAAACATGGCTTTGGCGATGAAGCGAGGTCAAAAGCGGGGCTTTAGTTATGGCGTAAAAACCAAAGATCGAGGTTTTTTCAAAGAACAACTAGCCCGTTTAGGCTTGGGCCTAGAAGATCGCTTAGGCGCGGAAATTGGCCTATTGTCTGGTGGACAGCGCCAAGCCATCACACTGCTGATGGCGACCTTGCAGCGACCGGAACTGATTTTATTGGATGAACACACAGCTGCTTTGGATCCGAAAACCTCTGTAACTGTGATGGAATTAACTACAAAGCTGATTCAAGAACAAAGCTTAACGGCCTTTATGGTAACCCACGATATGGAAGATGCCATTCGCTATGGCAATCGGCTGGTCATGCTTCATCAAGGACAAATCGTCGTTGATCTGTCCCATGATAAGAAAAAAAACCTGACTGTGCCGCAATTGATGGCTCTTTTCCACCAGAACAGCGGGACTGAATTAAAAGATGATCAACTGCTATTGTCCTGAAATTTAAACAGCAAAAAAGGTGCACTGACGTAGAATTTCGACTGCCTCTGTCCGATTAACGAATCAATCGGGAGCGGTTAACAGCGAAATTTACGCCGGTGCACCTTTTAAATTTATTCCATCCTCTTTAGTCCTGGAGTTGCCACACACATTCTACGGTTACATGGCTCTGGATGGCCGCTGGATGAAGCTCAGGCATGCTGAATACCACATTATCAGCAGCTGACAGCCGCGGAGTCACTTCCGTCTGAGAAGTAAGCTCACTCTTGCCCTGACCATAGCTAATTGTCGCCAGCTCTCCCAACTGCTTACCCGCAGCAGCAGCTAAGACGACTGCTTTTTCGGTGGCATCTGCTACTGCCTGACGCAGCAGTTCATTTTGAAATTTTTTTGACTCTGCTACTGTAAAATTCAACTGTACTTCTGGTTTTCCACCAGAACGATCGACTGCAGCAATCACCTTTTGCAAGCGTTCGTTTTCAAAAGTAAATTGCAATTGTAGCACTTGATTCACCAGGTATCCTTTGAAGCGCTGCTGCCAGCGACCCTGCTCATCATTAAAAGATTCATAGTCACTGCTGACTGAAAATCGCTGTGTCACAATCTCTTCTTGCTTAAATCCACAGTCAGTCAATTCTGCTTCTAGCCTACTGATTTTCTCAGTGGCTTGCTGATATGCCTGTTCATAATCAGCCTTGGTCGTGTTAAAAATCAAGGTCAGTTCAACCTGATCCGCTTTTTTCTGCCCGCGACCTTCTCCACTCACACGAATCGTCCCCATCAGGCACTACTCCTTTTCTATTTTAAATTAACGGTGACCCTCTGGAGAAGTGCTTGCTCCCAGATACGGCCGCCTTTTGCAGCATGAGGCTTGGTGTTTATCATCCTGCTCTTTTGTTTCTTGCATCCGTTATTTTACATCTTACATCATGGCTCTGTTATATCTTCGCTGCGTTCATTTGAATCAGCAGCCAAAAAGGCAGCCAATTTGTCATCCAGCTGTTGATCATTTTCATACTTTTTCAGCAAATGCTCACCAGTCGCTTCGTTTTTTTGTACATCTGCTATAAGGGCCTGTTTGACGGCTGTCACATTTTCACCACCGAAAAAATAATTCTCATAAAGAAAGTCAGCGATGATTAGTGCCGGTGACAAGTGTTGTTGATCTTCATCCGTGATTTCCAATGGCAGATGAACGAGGCGATCAGTCGGCATAAAATCAATCGCATAACCGTAGAAATAAGCATCCTCAGCCTGTTTAAACTTTTCTATATCATTGTAATCAGCAGGCTTTGGCGGGGTGCCTCCCGGAAGATAGCTGAAATCTGGATAAAAGCTCTTATCCCACTCATCATTGGCCATTTCGTTTTGCAGGCGGATGATTTCCTCTGCTAATGACGGTAACAGCGGACCTATCAATCGTTCTCCTTCTTCTGTAATAAAATAAGTGGGTTCTTTTATCTTCGCAGCTTCAGGATCTTCAGCAGCGCGATTTTGATAGACAGCTAACAACTGCGCTTCATTTCCGTACTCGCTAAAACTTTTGATCTGCAACCGCGCACCTGTCGCCACTTGGGACGCCGTTTCTTCTAATTGTTGAGAAAAGTCGGCCAGTATCGGTAAAAAGTCCGGACTGCCACCTTCAGCGAAATGCCGCTCATAAAATTCGCGGACTTCCAGCTTCTGGCTTTCAGTCAATCCCATGAACATCGTTTTTAATGTTTGTCCTGTCATAATTTCACCTCATCTGCTCTTTTACCCATTTTATCAAAATCACAATAGAAATACGCTATCAGAGGTTTGATTCGAAAAAGCCCCTGCTCCCTTTTCAAAAATGATACGACTTTCATCCTTTTCCAATAGTGTTGCACCGAGGAGTTGTCTAACAAAGCCAAACAACTCAGCTAGACAAGTGACTTTTTCATTGAATTTGAAAGCGTTATAAAACTCAACTAATTCAAGAAATACTCTATAAGGTACAGTTGTATAGGCAAGATAAAAACAGCTAAAAATCAGTTGTTTTTGTTTCATATTTAAAATTGGTATGTTACCATTTGATTATCACAAAGTGTAAAGGGGTTATCCAATCATGCAAAAAGAGATCGTTTTGGGGAAAAAATATGAAGTTAAACCGGCTGCTTTCCATCGTAATATCGTCGGGGTTGCTAAAGCACTGTCAAACGGCAAAATCGTATTTCAAATCGATTATTGTGATATTTGTGACCGGCAAACAGCCGCTGCTGCGAAAAACGAGGTTCTAGCAAGCTATGCTGATGTAAAAGGGGCGTTGGGGGACACTTGCTTTTTCAGCTGATCACTACATTTTTTTAGCCGACTTATAAAAGACTACGATAAAAACATCGCAACCAGATGGGATTATTCCCCGCTAGTTGCGACGTTTTTTTCATGACTATAATCTTTGCGCCATATCCCAGCTGCCTAACAAATACATCGCGCCCATTGCTCGATCGTACAATCCGTAACCAGGACGAACGTTGGTGGCATTCTCACCGAAGACATGTCGGCCATGATCCGGTCGAATATACCCTTCGAAACCTGAATCCGACAATACTTTCATGACTCTGGTAATATCTACTGTACCATCTTGGCTTCGATGAGAAACCTCGCTGAAATCCCCATTGGAATCCACCCGTACATTTCGAACATGCATAAAATGTACGCGCTGGCCAAATTTCTTCAACAAATCCACCACATCATTTTGAGGATCAGATCCCAATGAGCCGGTACAAAATGTCAGCCCATTATACAGACTGGGATTGACCGCTAAGAGCTTTTTAATATTGTCTTCATTGTTCACCAGCCGCGGCAAACCGAATATTGAAAAAGGAGGATCATCTGGATGGATCGCCATTTTGATATCATAGGCTTCACAGGTAGGTAGGATCGCATCTATAAAGTATTTGAAATTCTCTCGTAACCGATCATCGTCAAACCCTTCATAGGCAGCAAAGAGGTCCTTGATTCGAGACAGTCGCTCTGGCTCCCAACCAGGAAGCATCAAGCCATGGCTTTCTTTTTCCACCATGTCTACCAGCTCTTGCGGATCGGCAGACATAATCTTGGCTTTGTCAAAAAACAGTGCGGTTGACCCGTCCGGCAGTGGATGAAACATATCTGTACGCGTCCAATCAAAAATCGGCATGAAATTGTAGCAGACAACCTTGACGCCGTTTGCCGCCAGGTTTTTCAGACACTCCTTGTAAGTTTCAATATAAGCATCCCGTGTCGGCAACCCCAGCTTGATATCTTCGTGAATGTTGACAGATTCGACAATCGTTGCTTTCAAACCATGAGCTTCAATATAATCGATCTCAGCTTTGATTTCTTCGTTGTGCCAGAGTTCCCCGGCTGCCTTATCATGCAAAGCCCAGACAATCTCTTCGACCCCTGAAATTTGTCGGACATACTCCAGCGGTATTGGATCATTGCCTCTGCCATACCAGCGAAAGGACATTTTCATAACATTTCCTCATTTCTGTAAGTTGATTTGAACACACTCAGAGACCTCTGAAAGTATTTTTAAATTTTAGATTCGTTCCGGACAGCTATAACACGTATTATTCGTGTCTATCTAAGCACAGCCTTACTTTTGAACGAGTAATTGAACCTCATCAAGCGCCAACTACTATTTGCTTTTCAAGAAGTTGCAACCTTTTTGATCACAGCTTTCACAGCACCTTTTTTACTGCACATTTCTGTAAAGAAGGTGAATACTGTGTCAGCCAGTCCAATCTGATTTAGATCAACCCCGAAAATCTTTTCATCTGACAAAAGCGCTTTGATTTTTTCAATATTGACCGGTGCGCCAAGTTCAAAGTCAGCAAACAACGGTGTCAGTTGATCCAAAAGCGGGTCTGGACTCAAAGTCATCGGCGTACCATCATCATTGATTCCAGTCAAATACCGTAGCCACCCGGCAAATACTAAGGGAATGACCTGTAATTGAGTAACCGACAGCGTGCCAGAACGCAAATAGGCTTTTAGAGTCTCGCCGTAGCGCACCGACAGCTTTTGGGAAGTATCTGTTGCGATTCGTTGAGGTATGTCGGGGATATAAGGATTCGGGAAACGAACCGTAATGACCTCATCGATAAAGCGTTTAGGATCGAGAATCTTAGGATCTACCACTACCGGCAGCCCTTCATCGTAGCCAAGCTTTTTGATAAGAGCCACTAAATCGGCATTCATCATTTCTTCATGAATCGAGGTGTACCCTAACAAGCAGCCAAAGATAGCCAGTGCGGTATGCAACGGATTCAAGCAAGTAGTCACCTTCATGGTCTCAACTTGATTGACAGTTTGACGGTCAGTGAAAATCACGCCAGCTTCCTCTAACTGAGGACGACCATTGGGAAACGCATCTTCAATCACGAGGTACTGGGTCTCTTCCCCATTGACATAAGGTGCGACAAACGTATGTTTAGCCGTTTCACTTGGCGCCATATCTGAAAGGCCGGCTTTCGTCAGCAGCCTTTCCACAGACTGGTCGGGACGAGGTGTGATTTTATCAATCATCGACCAAGGAAAGGTCACTTTTTCACCAGAAGTAACATACTCTGCAAAGCCTTGCGGAGCTGTGCCTTTGTTCACCCACTCTTTAGCAAAACGGGTCATAGCCTGTTGCAGTTTTTCTCCGTTGTGGCTCATGTTGTCCATACTGACCATCGCTACGGGAAATTGCCCCGCTGTGAACCGTTCAAACAGCAGTGCTGCAATTTTCCCCATATAGCTGACAGGAGCTGCTGGGCCATTTTTAAAATCTTCTGCTACCGCGTCTGTCAGCTCTCCCTGATTATCCGTTAAGCTGTAGCCTTTTTCAGTAATGGTCAAGCTGATCATTTGTAAAGATGGCGCCCGCAGAATTGCCTTTAAACGAGCGAAATCCGGAGTGCCGGTATCCATTTTCAGATAGTCACTAATACTGGCAAGAATTTCCTTGTCTACTTCTCCATTGCTTTTCAGCGTTACATTCACCGTCAAGTTATCAAAAGCAGCTAGCCGGTCTACAATCTCATAATCATACCCCTCTGCCACGATGATCCCTTTATCCATTACTTGATTATTTAACAATTGTTGAGTAACACTTCCCAAAAATCCTCGAAAAATATTGCCGGCACCCAACTGCAGCCAAATCGGCTCTTCGAAAGTAGCCGCCTGCACAACAGCCGGTTCGTAGGTCGGCAGCGAAAAGCCTTCCGCCGTTAACCGCTCTTTATGCACAAAGATGTCCTTGTTTAAATTCATGATGCGTCCTCCTGAATTTGTCTACTTTCCCCTCACCCTTAGGCTAAGTTGAAATAAGTACGAGCATTCTCATAACAAATATTGGTAACCATTTTTTCCAAAAGCTTCATGTCTGCCGGATAACAACCACTGGCTACTTTTTTTCCAATGTAATCACAAAGAATCCGGCGGAAATAATCATGGCGGGGATAGGAAATAAAACTGCGGGAATCGGTTAACATGCCTAAGAAGTTCATCAATATTCCTTGGTTTGCCAATGTATCCATCTGCTTCAACATCCCGTCAAACGTATCGTTGAACCACCAACCAGCGCCGAACTGGACTTTATTCTTGATTCCTTTATTGTTTCGTTGAAAGTTTCCACATGTCGTAGCCACCAAGTCGTTAATCATTGGGTTTAAGTTATAAAGAATAGTCTGCGGCAGTTGATCCGTTCCATCCAGTGCATCTAAAAAGCCGTTCAGATGCACGGCGACATCCCCTTGGTCCAAAATCGAGTCACAACCAATATCTGGTCCCAATTCGCTGAAAAGACGCGAGTTGGCATTGCGAACCGCCCCAAAATGAATCTGCATGGTCCAGCCATATTTTGCGTATTGCCGCCCCAGATCCGTCATCATTCGTCCCTGCCATTTAGCCACTTCCTCACGGGATACAGGCAGATTCTTTAGCCCTTTTTGATAGATGGCTTCTACCTCCTCGTCAGTGGCCGATTGGTAAAGAAATTCATTGAAGCCATGATCGGAAATGATACAGCCATTTTCATGGAAATACTGCACTCGTTCTGCCAAAAAATCTGCCAGCTCTTGATAAGTGACAAGTGACTGGTGACTAACCTTGCGACAGGCGTCAATATAAGTGGCCAACCCTTTCTGGATATTCAAGATCGGATCCGGTCGAAAAGAAGGCGCCACAACAAACGACTCTGTTTCACGAATCTTTTTATGGTAGTTCAGATCACTCAAAAGATCATCTGTCGTCCCAATAAAGCGAACATCTGACTGTTTGATCAACGTTTTTGTCGTATACGCTTTTTCTGCCAACATTCGATTACAGGTTTCGTAGATCTCTTGAGCGGAATCACGAGTTAAAAGCGCAGTGATGCCGAAGTATTCCTTTAACTCCAGATGTGTCCAATGATACAGCGGATTGCCTAACAGCTGCTCCACCGTCTCAGCCCAGGCCAAAAATTTGTCCCAGTCCGACCCTGAGCCAGTGATTAATTCTTCTGGGATTCCATTGGCCCGCATCGCCCGCCATTTATAATGATCTCCACCCAACCAAAGATCCGTAATCGAAGTAAATCGATGATCTTCGGCAATAAGCGCTGGTTCCAAGTGACAATGGTAGTCAATGATTGGCAAATTCTTCGCGGTCTTATGATAGAGTGCTTGACCGATTTCCGTCGTTAATAAAAAATTTTCATGGATAAACATGAAACCACCTCTATGCTTTCTTTAAACTGATATATTAGTATCATATAACTCGAAATGGTAGAATGCAAGGGTTTTCGTAAAATATAAATGAACAGAGATTTACTAGATCTTCAGGAAAAAAATATTTCTGAAAAAAATCAAAAAAAGTATTGAAATATTACTGTAAGACAGGTATACTCTTTTAAGTAAGTGACAAACAAATATATCGTTTGTGTTATTTTGCCGGCGTGGCGGAATTGGCAGACGCGCTGGACTCAAAATCCAGTGCCCGTTGAGGGCGTGCCGGTTCGACCCCGGCCGCCGGTATTAACTTCCATCGTTTATCGATGGAAGTTATTTTTTTGTATACTCTGAACTTCCAAATAAGGCCAGGCGTTTTCTGAATAAAAAAATAGGCCGGCAGATGTTAGAAACATCCGCCGACCAGCGACTCTTGAAAAAGTCGCCAAAGCTCATCTACCAAAAGAGGGATCGTATGAATAAAAAAAATTACAACATTGTGATCGTCATCCTGGCAATGCTCTCTATTCTAATGGTGATACTGGATTTTTCCTCTGTCATCTCTTTAGCCCAGCAGCCTTTCATGACCATCGACAATCTGATTTTAATAGTCTTTGCCTTCGATTATTTCTATCGCTTTGCAAAGGCTGATAAGAAAGGAAATTTTTTCGTTGCTAATATTTTTGACTTGTTAGCAATTATTCCATTTGATGCCGTTTTCTCTTTCTTCAGGGTAGCTAGAATTTTCCGAATAGCAAGAATCAGCCGCTTCGCTCGTTTAAGCAGACTAGTTGGGGTTACCGGAAAACTTACCAAAAATATTTTAACCTTTCTGAACACACGAAATTTCACAAAAGTTTTATATGCGTCAGCTGTTCTAATTACCCTATCTGCAGCCTTGTATTCTTACGCTGAGAACGCTCCCTTCATCGATTCCTTCTGGTGGGCCCTGGTTACAGTAACAACTGTGGGCTATGGGGATATTTCCCCTCACAGTCCACTTGGAAAATTTGCAGCCATTTTGTTGATGTTTCTAGGCATCGGTTTTATCGGTCTCCTCACTTCTACAATCACTGATTATTTCAATAAACAAGATGAAGAAAAGGAAGATGATCACGTCCAAGAAAAGTTGGATGAACTTCTGAAGCAAATGGAAATTCTTCAAAAGAAAATCGATGATTTGGAAAAGTAAATGTAGAACGTATGCTATTTGGCACAGAAGTTCAAGATCAAAGAATATCATTGATTAATTTAACTATTGCAGAGCCTAAATTGAACCATTATTGATTGCGCCTGGCAGGTATCCTTGCCATGGCTTTTTTTATTGAGCCAATCAAAACTACCCGTGTAAACGGGTGGTTTGCTCTGTGGCTGGAAGCCTCTTTTACCGGTCACGACCTGAAAGGCCCTCTGAGTAATCTCCCTCCCGCACCACTATTTCACACTGATTCTAAACGAATCTTCCTCTGCTCACTCTAGTTCTTTCTTTTACGATTTTTTTCTCCTGTAAATAGATCATGTTCTTCAAACAGGGTTAATTGATTTGCTACGTAATCTTCTTTAAGCTGATTTCGAATATCTTCTTCGATTACTTTTTGTTGGTTCTATGATATTTGGTGTTGTTACTCTCAAACGAGTAAGGACACCAAATATTTTTTTATAACAAAAAGACACTTGGTTGTCTGTCCTATAATTAAATCGCCAAACCCAATCATAGGAGGATAACCAAATGTCCATAGCTAAGAATATCAAATGTACGGATGAAAAGACAAGTCTTTCCATCAAACAAATTCTGAATATCAAGGATTCACATATTACCTTTTCAGAAGAGGCGATTAGTAAAGCAATCATCCATGGCCATATGGCCAATGTATTTACTGGCGTATTAACTGGAGAAGCGCATCGGTGTGAATATTGTGGGGAGGATTCTGTCATTCGCCACGCCTATCAAGAAAGTTGGATTCAATTGCTTCCGTATCAAGAAGTCCCCACTTATCTACACCTGTATAAACAGCGGTTTCGTTGCACCCAGTGCCATCATACTTTTTCTGCTAAAGCCTACTATGTAGCAGAAAATTGTTACATTTCGCAAGCCTTAAAATTTGCGATTGCTGTGGATTTAAAAAAGAAGGTTTCGATGAAGGATATTGCACAGCGGTATTTTGTTTCCACAAAAACCGTTGAGCGTCTCTTAGACAGCTTCTTTAAGGAACCTCGTAAAAAACCCAATTCTCTTCCCAAACATCTTCTAATTGATGAATTTAAAGGAACGAGTGATTGTGAAGGCGCTATGTGTTTTATTATCAGCGATGCGGACACTGATAAAATCTTTGATATCCTAGATGACCGACGCAACTTCAAATTACGGGTATACTTCCAACGATTTTCCTTAAAAGTTAGGCAACGAGTCACACACATTGTGATGGATATGAACGCCTCTTACGATACAGTGACTAAAGATGTCTTTCTAAATGCGCGACTCTCTATCGATCGCTTCCACGTCATCCAACAAATTACACGCGCCTTCAATAATCAACGAATTCAGGCAATGAACCAGCTAAAGAAAAGTGATCCACAGGATCAAAAAGATTACCGAAAGTTGAAAAAGTATTGGCGAACGATTTTGAAGAAAAATACAAAGTTAAATTATACCGCCTTCAAGCAATTTCCGCTCTTTCAAAGGAAATACGTAACCGAATCCGAGGTGCTTGATTACCTACTGTCTATAGATGACCAACTACGACAAAGCTACGAAATCTATCAAGAGTTATTGGCTGCTTTTGATGCAAAAAATGCCACCGAATTCTTCAATTTGATTGAAGAATTACCACATACCATGAATGCTGGCTTTAAAAAAGCCATTCGTTACCTGATAAAGCACAAAGAAGCCATCACAAACTCTTTAAAATCCCCCTATTCCAATGGAAAACTAGAAGGAAAAAACAACCTTATCAAAGTCATCAAAAGAATAGCATTTGGATTCCGGACTTTCCGTCACCTTCGGATGCGCGTTCTGATCCAGCAAAATATCTGTGAAATCATTTAATAACACAAAAAAGGAAATGCCGAAGCACTTCCTAAAGTGTGATTTGATCAAAACAACATCATTTGACAAAGAGCCTTTTTGTTTCATCCTACCGTATCCATATAAAATCCTCGACACCTTCAAAACGCACAAAAAAACGGCTCTTCGTCAAATAGTATTGGTGAGTTCAAATTGAATGAGTGAATGAGCTCAGGCAGGAAAAAATCCTTGCCTGAGCGCTTTTTTATTTTTCGCTCTTTCTTAAACAAAAATCAGCCCTTGGATGATGTAGATTCTTGAGCGAAAATTCAGGAAGTTGCGATATCCATAAGCGACACGCTTGATTATTTTTAT
>NZ_JBMHFB010000014.1:0-40113 GCF_049166715.1 Enterococcus infantis
CTTGCAATGTTTTGTTCTCTCAATCGAAATTGAGATGCCCTACACATTGGTTCGTTTGCTTGTTGTTCAGTTTTCAAAGGTCTAAGTTGTTGTCGCTAATTGTTTCAGCAACTTTTAAATCATATCAGACGAGCAACCGCTTGTCAACATTTTTTCAAAAGTTTTTTTCGCTTTACCAAATCCAAGAAGCAGAAGCAACTCGTTTATGATATCGCATAGATTGTTATTTGTCAACAACTTTCTTTGCGTTTCATAGCGGATATTGACGCCTCTATCTCAGCAACTCCGTTATAATATCATGCCGTTTGTAACGGGTCAAGTCTTTTTTTACTTTGTTGAAAAGATCTTTTCCCTCAATCGGACAAGTAATAATATAGCAATTCTTAAACCAAAAAGCAACACTAAAACACAAGTAACTACGGCTTTTTCAGAAATACGAATGTTGCTGTTCGATTCCATTCAATCATTCATAAAAATGACCTAAATCACCCAAAAAGCTGCTTCAGTCAACGTGTTCTTTCGGATTCTTTCTTGCAGGAAAGTAAGTTATAAAAAAATAGCGGGGTCGTTTTCAAGTGACAAACGGCCCCGCTACTTTTAATTTTCAATCAAATTCTCTGCATCCTCTTTGATAGGTAAATAAATTTTGAAAATCGTTCCTTGTCCCAATACACTGTCAGCGGCAATACGGCCCTTATAGCTTTCAGCTAACTGCTTAGCGATTGAAAGACCTAAGCCATTGCCTCCTTTGGTACGGGCCCGGGCTTTATCCACGCGATAAAAGCGATGGAAGATTTTCTCCAAGTCTTCAGCAGAAATCCCCTCGCCGAAATCTTGGATGGCAACTTCAAATTCCCGACCGACTATTCGGATGCTCATATTGATTTCCTTGCGATCAGTAGAATATTTGACGGCATTGTCTAAAATGATAATAATCAGTTGTTCAAAATGGTTGCGATAGATTTTTAACTGAACCTCATCGTGCAAATCATCGTCTAGCGTAAATGTAAATTCCGGGTAGAGCATAACAAAGTTGTTAAAGACCTGATGAGTGACTTCTTTCGCACTGGTTACTTCATTTCCATAATGCATCTCGACTTGTTCGGCACGGGAAAGATCCAACATTTCCTGAACCAAAGTTTTCATACGACTTAACTCTTGAATACTCGCTGCCAATGCCTCATCCAAAATTTCAGGGTCTTTTTTCCCCCAACGCTGCAACATGCTCAAGTGCCCCTCCATAATTGCCACAGGGGTGCGCAGTTCATGTGAGACGTCTTCTACAAATTGCTTCTGTTGGTCCATATAAATCCGCATCCGATCCAACATATCATTGAAAATTTCTGCTAAATCAGTCAATTCGTCATTTGTTCCAATCTCCGGCATCTGGACGTCAGACAAAGGATCTTCTCTGATCGTATCCATCGTGTCTCGCAGAACTTTCAGCGGCTTCAAGAAATACGTTGAAAGAAAGAACCCTAGAACACTGCTTAGTATCAAAGAAACAACTTCCAAAACAATCAGTGTAACCAACAGTCGGCTGCGAATATCATAGAAGGCAGATAACTCGTAAAAGCTCTGAATATAGCCAATTTTTTCCCGCGTCTTCTTCGAATAGATGGGTTCCACCGAGATAAAACCGGTTCGTTCGCCTACAGTGGTGATGGTAGGATCTTTTCGTTGCATCTGACTCAAGGGCATGTCTTGATCAATCGTCTGCAACACTACCTGCTTATCCAAATTATAAGCATAAAAGTGCATGACTTCTTGGCCGATAAAGGAAATATACGGGTCAATAGTAAGAAGGTTCCCCTCCAGATCGGGTACCTGGCCAATTCGAGTATCGTTAACGCCTTGCTTAGTTAGCGCTGATCCTGTCAGATAACGATATGCCTGCTCCGACGTAAGTTCTTCGTCGGCATCGGCTAAGCGGGAAGTAATTTCCGACATGGTTTGCTCGATATTCTTCCGCTCATTGGCTACGATCAAATTCACGGAAGACTTATAGGTGATTACAGCAAAAATAGTGAAGACAACAAAGATAAAGAAAGAACTGGCAAAAGCCCACTTTGCAGTCAAAGATGGGCCTTTGAGTTCTCTTTTGTCCTCTACTATCGTTTTTTTCGTGGTTTTATCCATGTGTTTACGAGCGCATCACATAGCCGGTGCCGCGAACAGTCTGAATATAGCTTTCTTCACCAGGTACGTCGATTTTATTCCGTAAGTACCGAATATAAACATCCACAACATTCGTTTCAACTTCGGTTTCGTAGCCCCATACTTTGTTAAGCAATACATCCCGTGCAAGCACCACATTGACATTTTCCATCAAAGTCAGCAGCAATTCATATTCCCGTTTGGTCAATTCGATGACATCGCTGCCGCGACGCACGACACGGTTTTCCTTTTCAATGGTCAAGTCTCGATAAGTGATTGTCGTTTGTTTGGCAACATTCTTATCCCCTTCGATATCAATCCGCCGTAAAAGTGCTCGTAAACGCGCCAAAAGCTCTTCAATGGCAAAAGGTTTTACGATGTAATCGTCGGCACCGTGATCCAAGCCAGAGACCCGGTCAATAACTGAATCCCGCGCAGTCATCATAATAATCGGGGTATTCTTGGCCTGACGAATTCGACGACAAACTTCCAACCCGTTTAGTTCTGGCAGCATCAAGTCTAAAAGGATTGCATCCCATTCGTTATTTAACGCAGCTTCCAAACCAGTTCTGCCATTGTAATGCACCTCTGTGTTGTAGCCTTCGTGGGTTAACTCCAACTCTACAAAACGAGCGAGATTCTTCTCGTCTTCAATAATCAAGATATTACTCATCGATCTAACAGTCCTTCTCTCCACATGTATTCTTTTAGGTGAACTTTTGTTTTCTTATTAAAATACTATAGCCAGTTTATCATGAAAGCGCCAAATTAAAAAGAGCTATGTAATAAAGATATGAGTTTTTATAAGCTTTTATAAAAACAGTCTTCATTTTTCAAAACAACACTTTTCTTCAGTGATCATTTTTGATTTCATTGAGTCAAAAAAAGACCCGATCTTTGCGACCGGGTCGTAAGCAATTTATTCTTCGTGATACCAACTGTAGTGGAAAATGCCTTCACGATCTGTACGTTCGTAGGTGTGGGCGCCAAAATAGTCCCGCTGTGCTTGAATGATATTCGCAGGTAACCGTTCAGAACGATAAGAATCAAAGTAAGCAATCGCAGAAGAGAAGGTCGGAACCGGTACCCCTGCTTGAACGGCGATAGCGACTACCTCCCGAACCGCCTGTTGATATTTCTTAGTAATTTCAACAAAGTAATCGTCCAGTAAGAGGTTTTCCAAATCCGGTGTCTTTTCATACGCATCAGTGATTTTTTGCAAGAAGCGTGCCCGAATAATACAACCTGCTCGCCAGATTTTAGCAATTTCTCCAAAAGGTAGATCCCAATCATATTCCTTCGAAGCCGTTCGTAATTGCGCGAATCCTTGCGCATAACTCATGATTTTACTGAAGTACAACGCTTCACGGATTTTTTCTACTAATTCTTTTTTGTCCCCTTCAAAAGCAAAAGCTGCAGGTTCAGGGAGAATCTTGCTGGCATTGACCCGTTCTGCTTTATATGCTGAAATATAGCGGGCGAAAACTGATTCAGTGATCAGTGGTAATGGTACACCCAAGTCCAGGGCACTTTGAGACGTCCATTTCCCAGTTCCTTTGTTACCGGCAGCATCCAAAATGACATCAACGATTGGCTGTCCAGTCCCAAGATCATCTTTTCGCGTCAGGATATCGGCAGTAATTTCAATCAAATAGCTATCCAATTCGCCTTCGTTCCACTCTTTGAAGATGTCAGCCATTTCTTCAACAGACAATCCTAAAATATTCTTCATCAAATCATAAGACTCAGCAATCAGCTGCATATCTCCGTATTCGATGCCGTTATGGACCATTTTAACGTAATGGCCTGCACCATTTGGCCCAATATAGGTCACGCAAGGCGCGCCGTCTTCTGCCTTAGCAGAAATCTGTTCTAAGATTGGAGCAACCAGCTCATAGGCTTCTTTTTGTCCCCCAGGCATGATGGAAGGTCCTTTCAGTGCCCCTTCTTCGCCGCCGGAAACCCCAGTTCCGATGAAATTGATTCCGGAATTGGCTAATTCTTCATTTCGCCGAATCGTATCTTTAAAGAAGGTATTCCCGCCATCAATCAGGATGTCTCCTTTATCCAGATGAGGCAGCAACTCTTTAATCGTCGCATCAGTTGGCCCGCCGGCTTTAACCATTAAAAGAATCCGTCGCGGCTTTTCGATTGCTGCCACAAACTCTTCAATCGAATAAGTCGGTAAGAAATTTTTATCTGGATGTTCTTTTACGACTTCTTCCGTCTTCGCTCCTGTCCGATTATATAATGCGACGGAATACCCGCGGCTTTCGATATTTAAAGCCAGGTTTTTACCCATGACCGCCATTCCCACGACACCAATTTGCTGTTTTGTCATGTTCATTCCTCCAATAGTGTGAAATACTCAATTGATCTTACCTATTATAGCCCAAAATAAGCCACCGGCAAAGCCAGACAGACCACAAAAGTCAGCGCTGGTTTACGAGAGTTCGTAAATTTCACCTTGTTTTAGTTCCTCAGACTGACACAACAATATAAAGTTGTAAAATCCGCGCTATCTTTGCGGTTCATAAGTCCATGCAGAGGCGGTGTTCAAAATGATTTCTCGCCATTTCCAAAAAAGAGGACTTAGTGCTTTCGTAGCTTGATTGAGTAATCATGTTTGGACGAACGTAGAGTTTCTGTTTAATCACCCCTGGCTTTTCCTTGAACAAAAACAAACAACCCCCGAGACTCCATGGTTAGTCTCGGGGGTTAACGGTCATTTTCAGTTTAAAACGACTTAGGCTTCTGCTTTGGTTGTCACGTCTTTACCGTCGTAGTAGCCGCAGTTGGCACATACGTGGTGGCTCTTTTTCAATTCACCACAGTTTGGACATTCGTTCAAACCGTTGATGGTCAATTTGTAATGAGTGCGACGTTTGTTTTTCTTCGCTTTAGAAGTTTTTCTAGCTGGTACTGCCATTTCTCAATACACCTCCTTGTATTTGAAAACGCGAAAAATCCGCGCGATTTATTCCAATCTTACTCGTTATCTTCATCGTCGGAAACATCCAACAACTGAGATAATTTGGCAAGACGAGGATCGATAGTTGGTGCAGCCTGTTCTTTCTGCTGCAGATAGTCAGCCTCTGAGATAACTTCCCAGTCCTGACCCTTTGGTAAAGCATGCGATGCTTTTTCAGCTTCGGTCAAAATCTGCATGGGAATCTCCAATAAGATATTGTCCAAAACCGACTCGACAGTGTCCAACGTCTGACCTTCTAAAATCAAGATTTCGTGTTCGGGCACTACATCGGAACGAGTTTGAAACTGCTCTGGTGTCATGAACTGTTCAGTTACTGAAAAATCTAGCGGCAATTCCACCGGTTCCAAGCTTCTTGAAGAAGGAACGGTCAACGTAACCTGCACACGATAGTTTAACAAGTAGCCGTGATCGTCGATAGTCACTGTTCCTGCAACTTCAGCAGGCTCAGCATCGAGAATCTGATCATCGCGTTTCAATAATGCTGTTTTGACATCCAGGACTTCTTGAAACGCTGCTCCGGTTTCCCGAAACTTGCGCAATTCCTGTAAAGACCACCTCATAATTATCACCTCTAAGCAACAAAAGCTATTATACAGGCTGTATTTTAGCTTGTCAATGAAATTTTCTTGACACCTTTTCATGATAGAAAAACAGCCACTGCCGGTGACAGTGGCTGCAATAATCAATGGATCAAACTGTCAATTAGATGGCTGTTGTTTCTCCGCGGTAAACAATCCCACGACGAGGGTCAACAGTTACCAATTCACCGTCTTCAATTGTTGTTGTAGCATCTTTGGCACCCACGATAACCGGGATGTCTTTAGCGATACCTACAACCGCAGCGTGAGATGTCAAGCCACCTTCTTCAACGATTACAGCTGCCGCTTTTTCGAAAGCTGGCATATATTCTTTGTCAGTTGTTGGAACAACCAGAACCATACCATCTTTTGCTTTAGCGATTGCTTCCTCAGCTGATTTAGCAACGACTGCGTTCGCAACGACTGTCTTTTCACCGACGCCTTGTGCTTCCAACAATTTTGAACCGATCAATTGAATCTTCATAACGTTTGTCGTTCCCCGTTCACCGACAGGAACACCTGCAGTGATCAAGATCAAATCGCCTTCTTTAGCAAAGCCAAGATCAACGGCTTTTTTAGTTGCCAAGTCAAACATTTCATCAGTTGTTGAAGGTTTTTCAGCAACTGTCGGATAAACGCCCCAGTTTAACATCAAGCCACGTTTTGTGCGTTCGTCAAAAGTTACAGCCAAGATATCTGCATCTGGACGGTATTTAGAAATCATACGTGCAGTATGGCCAGATTCAGTAGCGGCAACGATTGTTTTAACGCCCAAGTTTTTCGCAGCCCGAGCTACAGCAATACCGATTGTTTCAGTTACATCAGTTTTGTCGAATTCGTTGATTTGGAATGTGCCCAATTCTTGCAGGGCTTTTTCAGCTTCCATGTCAATACGAGCCATTGTAGCAACAGCTTTTACTGGGTAGTCGCCGTTTGCAGATTCGCCAGACAACATGGTTGCGTCAGTTCCGTCAAAGACAGCATTGGCAACGTCAGAAGCTTCCGCGCGAGTTGGACGAGGGTTTTGTTGCATAGATTCCAACATTTGTGTTGCAGTAACAACTACTTTACCGGCAGCGTTACATTTTTTGATGATCATCTTTTGAACCATTGGTACTTCTTCAGCTGGAATTTCAACACCCATGTCCCCACGAGCAACCATGATACCATCAGAAACTTTGATGATTTCATCGATATTGTCGATACCTTCTTGAGATTCGATCTTAGAGATGATTTGAACGTGAGTCATGTTCTTTTCTTCTAAGATTTCGCGAATATCCAGAACGTCTTGGGCTTTACGAACGAAAGAAGCTGCGATGTAGTCGATTTCGTTGTCCAAACCGAAACGGATGTCGCCAGCGTCTTTTTCAGTGATACCTGGCAAGCTGATAGAAACGCCAGGTGCATTGACACCTTTACGAGAGCCTAAGATACCAGCATTTTGAACTTCAACAACCAATTCTTTGTTGGCTTCGTCTTTTTCCAAAATCTTCATGTCAATCAATCCATCGTCAAACATGATGTGGCCGCCAACATGAACGTCGTCATACAGGCCTGGGTAAGTTACAGCGATTTTTTCTTTGCTGCCTTCCAATTCGCCATCCATGGAAATACGAGTTTTGTCGCCGATTTCAAACGGAATTTTACCAGTTTCAGTACCTTGAACAGTAGTACGGATTTCCGGACCTTTTGTATCAAGCAAGATCGCTACGTCTTTACCAGTTTTCGCAATAGCTTCACGAACCAGGTTCATCCGTCCCAATTGTTCTTCGTGATCCCCGTGAGAGAAGTTGAAACGGAAAACATTGGCGCCTGATTCGATGAGTTGGGAGATAATCTCCACGTTATTACTTGCTGGTCCTAAAGTACTAACGATTTTTGTTTTTTTCATTACTGAACGCTCCTATTCCTTTATTTAAAAAAGCTGCTTTAAGCTCTTTTTTCAAGTTTCATGCTGCCCTTGATCTTGTCGCAGAAAATCAGAAGGACAATTGTTTGTTCAAGTCATACAATGAAAGATCAGGCTTGTGTTTGTGATTTTCCAAAGTATCGATGATATCCGCTGCAACGACTTGGTTGTCTAACATCCCGATGCACAATCCGCCTTTGCCTTGTTCCAAAAGTTCAACTGCGTATGCACCGAATTTAGAAGCCAAGACACGGTCGCGGGCACTTGGAGAACCGCCACGAACAACGTGACCCAAAATAGAAACACGGGTATGGTAGTCCCCATATTCAGAGAGTTTATCCGCAAACTCGTTGCCGCCCATCACACCTTCAGCCAAGACGATCAAGCAATGTTTTTTACCACGATCGCGGCCTTCTTGGATACGCTTAGCAACAGCTGCCATATCAAAGTCGTGCTCAGGAATGATGATTTCATCTGCACCGCCGGCTACACCAGACCACAAAGCAATATCACCAGCACCCCGGCCCATTACTTCGATGACAAATGTCCGAACGTGAGAAGTCGCCGTATCACGAATCCGGTCAAGGGATTCTAAAACGGTGTTGATTGCTGTGTCGAAACCAACTGTAAAATCAGTTCCTGGAATATCGTTGTCAATCGTCCCTGGAATACCAACTGCCGGGAAGCCGTGACGTGTCAGTGCCATCGCGCCATGATAAGAACCATCACCGCCGATAACTACCAGACCTTCGATACCGAATTTTTTCAATTGCTCGATCCCTTTTAGTTGCCCTTCTTGAGTAGCAAATTCAGGATAACGAGCAGAGTATAAGAATGTACCGCCTCGTTGGATCTTATCGCCTACGTCGGCAACATCCAAACGACGGATATCACCTGCTACCAGACCGGCAAAGCCATAGTTAATCCCGTAGACTTCTAAACCGTCGTAGATCCCTTTGCGGACAACGGCGCGAATCGCCGCGTTCATCCCAGGAGCGTCACCGCCACTGGTCAAGATTCCGATGCGTTTCATTAACCATTCACCTCATTAAATGTTGTTTTGTTCGGTTTGATACAAATAATACCTGTTAGGCATTAACCACGAGTAACATTTTACCATTAAATCCTTGAAATGTCTTGATTATCCTACAACAATTTGAAAAAAATGAAAACGGAAGGTATTATTTACTGAAAAGCACATGTAAGCTATTTAAATACAACATTCTCTGAACCCAGTAAGCCTGCTAGTTCACTGCTTACCGCCGCCGAATTTTCGATTTGATTTTCATGAGAGAGAATCTTTTTCACACCGGAAGCTGCATAGACCAATATCACCGGCACATCCCCGGGATGACTGCGAATCAGGTGTAAAAGCTGATTCAAATCAGCCGCGGTTTCCTTTTCTGGCAGAATGCGTAAATAGCAGGTCGTCTGGCTTAATTGTTCTTGCGCTTTTTCTGCGGGCAGCAGCCGCTCCGCAATCAGCTGCAGCTCTTGATTGTACTTGCTGACTTCCCCTTTTCCTTCAATATAAATGACATCCCCCACTTCAAAGGTCTGTCGCACTTGTCGGTACAAGTCAGGAAAAATCGTCACACTCAGTTCACCTGTAGGATCATTACCTTCTAAAAAGGCCATCTGATCGCCTTTTTTAGTACGGATCTCGCGAATATTCCGCAAATATAACAAGACTTTTGCTTTTTCACCTGCCACAAGTTCTGTGATATGTTGAATGTGTGCTTGTTCTTGCAGCAGGCCATACTTTTCTACCGGATGACCTGACAGATAGACCCCCAGATACGCTTCTTCTAAATCCAACTTTTCTTCCAATGAGTATTCCCGTACATCAGTTACCTTCAGGGTCATCAAATCTAACAAATCCATACTACCGCCACTGTATTGGATATTTTGAATTTTCCCTTCCAATTCACTCATGAGTTGGCGACGATTTTCTTCAATCTCATCGAATACTCCAACTTGGATCAACGGTTCTAAGATATCGGTTTTACGCCATTTATTATCGATGCGGTATAAAAAATTATCCAGGGAAGTATAAGGCCCGTTGCGCTTGCGCTCTGCCACCACGTCAGCGATAAAGTCTCGTCGTAAGCCTTTGACGGCACCCAAGCCAAAGCGAATCGTTTTCAAATCCTCCAGATAAAAGCCAAAACTACTTTTGTTGATGGTGGGCGGCATGATTCGAATGCTTCTTTTTTTGGCTTCTGCCAGGTACTCCTTGATTTTACCAGTATTGCCCCGGACAGATTGAAGGAGTGCCGCAAAAAACGGTCCCGGGTAATGGACTTTCAAGTACCCCATTTGAAACCCAACAAACGAATAGGCAAATGCGTGGGAACGATTAAACCCGTAGCCGGCAAAACGCTCAATGTAGCCATAGACCTCCTCTGCTTTTTCTCGAGAATGCCCTTGAGCGACAGCACCGGTAACAAAATTTTGCCGCTGTTCGTCTAGGATTTCTTTCTTTTTCTTTCCCATTGCGCGGCGCAAAAGATCCGCTTGTCCTAAAGAAAAACCCGCCATCTTATTGGCCACCTGCATAACTTGCTCCTGATAAACCATAATCCCATAAGTATTTTTCAGAATTGGGCGCAGGCTTTCATCCAGATAGGTAACTTTCTCACGACCTTTTTTCCGCTGAATAAAGTGATCAATGTTTTGTGCAGGGCCGGGACGATACAAGGCATTGACAGCGGCGATTTCTTCGATATTCTCCGGCTCCAAGCGGCGCAGCACATTGCGGATTCCAGCAGATTCAAATTGAAAGATTCCCGCAGTATCCCCTCGTTGAAATAGAGCCAGTGTCTCAGGGTCATCCAATGCGATGTCTTTTTGTGACAGAGTTTGACCGGTGACCTTTTTGATTCCCCGCAAGGTATCATCAATGATTGACAAATTTCGCAGTCCGAGAAAATCCATCTTCAACAAGCCGACAGTTTCGACATCATTCATAGTAAACTGAGTCAGCAAGATGTCATCTGATCCAGCCTGTAATGGAACGAGCTCCAACAAGTCCCTATCGCTGATTACCACACCCGCTGCATGGGTGGAAACATGGCGAGGCAGGCCCTCCAAAATTAAAGCCACTTCAAACAATGTCTGGTTTTTGGGACTTTGGCTCACTAAATCTCGTAATGCTACCGATTGATCGTAGGCTTCTTTTAATGTAATTTTACGGCCGTTTCCTAAAGTGGGTACCGCTTTTGACCAACGATTGGCTTCTGATTGTGACAAGCCGAAAACCCGCGCCGTATCCTTCAGCACCATCTTAGCTGCCATGGTACCGAAAGTTGCAATCTGGGCCATTTTTAACCGTCCGTATTTTTCTTGTACATAACGCAGCACTTCTTGGCGCCGATTGTCAGGAATATCCAGGTCAATATCCGGCATACTGTAACGCTCAGGATTCAAAAAGCGTTCAAACAACAGGTCGTAACGGATTGGATCTACATCGGTAATTGACAACACATAGGCCACCAGAGAACCTGCAGCAGAACCTCGGCCAGCCCCGGTTACAATCCCGGTGCGATGAGCGAAATCCATCACATCCCAAACAATTAGAAAGTAATCGTCAAAGCCCATCTGATGAATGACTGAAAGCTCGTAGTCCAGGCGTTTTTGATAATCTGCTGAATTATTTGCTACTCGCAAAGGCAAAAGACGCTGGCAAAGCTCTGCCAAAAAAGACCCAGCAGATTGATTGTCCAGTGGATAAGCAGGCAAGAGCTTCTGATGCAAAGGCAGCTGCCAGTTACAGCGATCCGCAAAAGCTTCAGCATTGGCTAACCCTCTTGGCTCAAGTTGATTAAAATACTCCGTCGCCTGCTTTTCAGACAGCAGCTGTCCCGTACCCGTCAGTTGTAATTCTTCTAATTCATTGATCTGCGTACCTGCCTTCAAATGGGCCATCACTTTGACAGCTTGCAACTCTTCTGCTTTTAAACTGACAACTGTCGCAGTTGCAAAAGGTGGAATTCCCACAGAATCAAACCACTCCCCAGCAGCTCTGTCTTTTTCACTACTTGCTTCTACGCTGTAGTACAAGTTCGGCAATAAGAATTGCAGCTCCTCCAAGCGCTTTTCCAGCAGCTCTGGGTGCCCATAACGAAGATAGGTAAGTTCATTGCGAACAGGCAAGATTGCAATCACATCTTCTGCAGGAAGAAACTCTTCTAATGCAACCTGTCCATCACTCATTTTTTTAGAAGACAAGCGAATTAACGTCTCGTAGCCTGCCTGGCTAGCAGCAAACAACAACAGTTCGTTTTCCTCCCGTTGAACCGGAGAGTAATAATCCAGATGCAGCCCGATAACCGGCTTAATACCATGCTTTTGACAGCTTTGGTAAAACTCCACTGCTGCCGTGAGAACGTTGCGGTCGCAGATTCCCAGTGTGCTGTAGCCTGCTTTTTGACCGGCAGTAACATATTCTTCAACTTTGACAGTACTTTGAAGCAGTGAAAAAGCGGTTGTCGTTGTTAATTGCGGAAAACTCATGAAAAAACCTCCAGAAAATTTCCAAACTGTGTTTTCTTTACTTATCAGGAAATTATGTTAAACTATTTACGACAGATTTTCATCTAGAAAAGAGGTGCCAGAAATGAAATATATCATGACTATGTTTTGGGCCTTTATCTTGGGCCAAGTCGTTGGTTATCTCGGAAGCGCATTGATCGGCGCAGCCTACGATTTCCAGTTGTCTACTGTTTTGTCATTGATTGTCGGCTTGATCGTCATCTTGATCGGCACCGTTGCACCGCCGAAAGAATCAAAAGTGGGCTGATTCAGCCGACCAATGCCACATCTCATAGCAAAAACCAGTTACTCTATTGTAACTGGTTTTTTTGTGATTTCAAATCAGAGGGATTCCTGTAGATTTTTGCGGAAATTAAACAGTGACAACAGGATATTCAATAGCACAAACCCGCTAGTGGCCCAGAACACTGCTCGATAACCGAAACTATGGGCAACAGTTGACCCCACCATCGGTCCCAGCACTTGACCAAAATTAGAAAACATTTGGTTATAACTGTAGATTCGACTGACCCCTTCTGTTGGTGTGATTTTAGAAATCAGTGTATTGATCGAAGGCATCAGCGCCCCTGTAGAAAAGCCCAACAAAAAGCGCAGGACTCCTAGCTGAAATGGTGAACTCACAAATCCCATCGGAATAAAGCAAAGAAGTGATAAAACCAGACCAAACAACAGCACTTTGTGATTGCCCACCCGGTCGCCAATTCGACCCAGAGTAGGTGAAGACAAGATTGCCGAGACTCCTGATACTGAAACGATTAAGCCACTGACAAACAAGACATTACTGCTGTCTCCGCTAAGCTGTCGAATATATAACGTCAAAATCGGACTGATGCTGGTAACGCCAATCTGCAAAATCAACGAGGTCACAAACAACCCCAACAATACTTGCAGATTCGGAATTTTTCTCAAAATTTCCCGTGTGGTCAGCATTTCAGTTTTGGCTACCGGTGTGAAGTCTTCTTTTACCAGAAAAATCGTCAATATTGTCGTGATCAACAGGACTGTTCCGGTGATGATAAAAACATTTTCCATCCCAAACCACTGTGCCAGGGCACCACCCATGGAAGGCCCAATCAAATTTCCTGCGATAGCACCAGTAGCCAAGGTTCCCAATGCCCAGCCACTCTTTTGTTTAGGCGCTTGTGAAGCAATCAGCGCCGTTGCATTGGGTATGTATCCAGACAAGATTCCCGTCATAAACCGCATGATTAAAAGCCAATACACATCAGGAACAAAAGCCAATGACCCCATCGTAAAGGTCATCCCCACTGCTGCTCTGATCATCATCAGCCTTCTCCCTTTACGATCAGCCAGATTTCCCCAGATCGGTGCAACAATTGCTGAAGCGAATGCAGTCACGGAAATTGCCAATCCTGAAAAGAGCTCTATCTGGCTTTTAGGTGTTCCCAATTGTTCGATATACAATGGAATAAAAGGCATCACTAAACTGAAACTTGCACCGGTAAAAAAACAGCCAATCCAGGAAATCAGTAAGTTACGCCGCCAATCGATTTTCATCCTACAACCTTCTTTCCTTTTTACTATACCTTACTTTTGAAAAAGGGAAAACCCGCATGCTGTTTTCTTACAGTTTAGTCGCCGGTTAATAACCGAGCTGTGGACATCACGCCTCTTTTAGAAAACTACTCAAAGCCCCTCCATCTTATTAGACTGTTAATCGTAACTGTCCACTCAAAATTCCCCTGTAGCAATCCTACACCACTCATCATTGCCGGTAATTGACCATTAAGCATGTTTGCTACTCCTACGTCTCAAAAAAGTACTGACACTGGGCAATTCACATCACTGATCCAAAAGCTTAGAAACATGCTGACATGTCTTTCTCCAACTTCAAAACACAAACAAACAGCTCTCCGCAGCATTGCGCCTCGGAAAGCTGTTTGTTCTCGTTACGTTTTGAATAGCTTACAAAATTGCCAAAATCACGAAGTTCGCAATAAAGAGCAGATCGACTACCCAGATAATTGGTGATACTTCTTTAAACTTGCCATTAACAACTTTCACCAAAGTGTAGAAGATAAAACCGGCTGCAATCCCGTATGAGATGCTGTAGCAAAAGCCCATGAAGATCGCAGCGAAGAAAGCAGGAACCGCTTCTTCCAAGTCTGTCCATTTAATATCGGCAAACGAAGCCAACATCATGACACCCACCAAAATCAAAGCTGGCGCTGTTGCTTGAGCAGGTACCACAGAGATCAATGGTGAAAACAAACTAGAGAGTGCAAACAAGGCAGCGACGACGACTGAAGTCAGACCGGTACGTCCGCCGGCACCAATCCCGGCAGCAGATTCTACATAAGTTGTTGTATTAGACGTTCCGAAAATCGCACCGACTGAAGTTGCAATCGCATCAGCAAACAGTGCTTTGTCCATCTTTGTGTTGAACCCGCGGCTATCTTCCAAAGCATCTTCATCTTCTTTTGAAAAGATACCCGTACGACGTCCCGTCCCGATGAATGTCCCAATTGTATCAAAGGTGTCAGACAAGCTAAAAGCGATAATCGTCATCAACACTTGGGGGATTTTAGATGCATCTGAAAACAGTGCCTGCATACCGTCTTTTCCAAAAGCAGCACCAAAAGTCGTTCCCAATTCATTAATTGACGCGCCTAAAGAGTTGGCCTTCATATCGATTGCTGAAAGATCTACCACACCCATTAAAATACCGATAATCGTGGTTGCCACGATCCCAATTAAAATACCGCCACGAATATTTTTTACCACCAGCAGAGTAGTAATCACCAAACCAATGAGGGCTAAAATGACTCCAGCATTGTCAAAATTCGCCAAAGCCGGCACCACACCACCATTGGCTACTAAACTTGTTTCAGAATCACCGCTTAGCACATTGGCTTTTTCAACAGTAAAATTCAACAAGTTGGCATTCTTTAATCCAACATAGGCAACAAAAATACCGATACCGCCACCAATGGCATGTTGCAGGCTTTCAGGAATTGCATGGATAATCATTTTTCGAATTCGAGTAATCGTGATAAAAATATTGATTAACCCACAGATAAAGACCATCGCCAAAGCTTCTTGCCAAGAGTACCCTAAACCAAAAACAACAGTAAATGTAAAGAAAGCATTCAGACCCATGCCTGGTGCTTGCGCATAAGGAACATTTGCAAATAGCCCCATAACCAAAGTACCAATCACCGAAGCGATGATTGTTGCCAAGAAGACTGCCTGAAACGGCATCCCCGACAAGGACAAAATGGAAGGATTTACGAACAAAATGTAGCTCATTGCAAAGAAAGTTGTCACCCCGGCCATAACCTCAGTTGAAACCGTCGTGTTGTTTTCCTTTAACTTGAAAAACTTTTCCATAAAAAATGTCTCTCCTTAATATGATGTAATAATTGCATACGAGTAATTACCCGACCGAAGTTGATTATAGAAATCATTTTAATAATTATCAAGAAAACTATGATCTTTTCCAACAGAAACGATCTTATCGTTCGTGTTTTACTAGGAAACATTTCAGCATCTGCCTGTTTTGGGCAAATCTCATTCGTTTTTGCTATAAAAAAATTTCTTTTTGTCTCCTTTTGCAATAATATATTGATGCCACTCACCTCTAAGCTTTTCTTAAACCACAAAGAAATTCTTTTGAAAACTTTATGAAAACGCGAGAATATGGTACACTGTGACAGATACTAATTAGAGAAAGGGGGCAAATCTCATGACACAAAAATTAATTGCGATCGACTTAGACGGCACCACCTTGAATGGTCAATCGTTGATTTCTCCCAAAACAAAACACGTTTTGCAACGGGCAACAAAAGCTGGCCACATCGTCAGCATTGCAACAGGGCGTCCGTTTCGTATGAGTGAACAATTTTATCGGGAGCTGGCTTTGAAAAGCCCAATGGTAAACTTCAATGGCGCCTTGGTGCACTTGCCTTACCAAAATTGGGCCCAAGAATCCGAAACTTTGTTCAGTCGGGATATCGTTTTTGAGATTTTGGCACAAAAAGAAGAACTGCAGCTGGAATATGTCGCTGCTGAGAATCGGGAAACATTCTTTGTAGACCGCATCGATTTCGATGATGCTTATTTGTTTTCCAATGAAAAACCAACAGAGGCCAATCTGTTGAAAAATCTCCGTACCAACCCTACTTCGATGTTGGTGCAAACCAATAACGAAATGGCACAAATCGTCTCAGATCGGCTGAACGAACAGTTCTCCGATTACGTGGACGTTCGTACTTGGGGTGGACCAAAAGCAATTCTTGAGATTGTTGCCAAAGGAATCGAAAAGGCTCGAGGAGTCAAAATCATTGCCGATTCCCTGCAGATTGACCAACAAAATGTCATCGCATTTGGTGACGAACACAACGATATCGAATTGTTGGATTATGCTGGTTGGGGTGTTGCGATGGCTAACGGCTCACAAGCGGCAAAAGATGTGGCCAATGATGTCACCGTAAAAACCAATGATGAAGACGGCTTAGCAGACTACTTGGAAAAACATTTGGCAATCTGATTAATTTTCATCACTAAAAGACCTTCGCAAGCTATTTTCGAAGGTCTTTTTTGGTGTGCTCGATAGCTTTCAAAAAAATGGCCAGTTGCCAAGGGCTTGACACCGCCTTGGCTTGGCTCCTTTGTTATACTGGAAATAGCTGAAAGTCTACAACCACAACAATAAGGAGGAGCCATGATGACGCTCTTGGTTAATGCAACCCAAATGAAGAAATGCGACGACTATACAATTGAAACAATCGGGATTCCTGCAATGGTTTTGATGGAACGTGCAGCGCTAGCCGTAACAAGCCATATCTTAGAGACAAAAAAATACGACCTTTCCCAAGTTCTGGTGGTGGTTGGCGCCGGCAATAATGGCGGTGACGGCTATGCCATTGCGCGGCTACTGCATCTAGCGGGGATTTCAGTGACACTATGGGAAGTAGGTGAAGCAACTGCCTTCACAAAAGAAACCGCCCAACAAGCAAAAATCTGTGACCATTATCAAATTCCCCGTCTTCATCGCTTGGATAGCTTTATGGGTTATACATTGCTGGTAGATGCTTACCTTGGCATTGGTGTAACCGGCCAGCTAAGAGGCCCCGCCGCAGAAATTATTGAACGCATCGGCAAAAGTCGGCTGCCGGTCGTAGCTGTCGATATTCCCTCTGGCATTGATGCCTCCACCGGTGAGTCATTAGGGGCTTATCTTCAAGCTGAAACTACGATTACTTTTCAATTCAAAAAAATCGCATTTACTGTATCCCCCGGTATGGAAGCCTGCGGAAACCTGATTGTCGCTGATGTAGGAATTAGTGACGAACCATTGCGCTAAAGCTTGCATTGACAAACAGAGCTTTGGTATTTGTCCCCTATTTAGTAGCTGTGGTAGTTTTTTAACAGAAAAAGTAAAAAGACGGCACAAAAAAACCGAGGCGAGCTTGCCTCGGTTTAACTCGTTTACAGTCAGTTTTTAGCCACCTAATAATCCAGACAAGAACCCGCCACCATAGATCAATGCCATACTATAGAGAAAAATAGACAATGGTTTTGCCAATAGAATGATCGCCGTGTACTTTTTAACAGAAATGTTGGTCAAACCAGCCATCAGGCAAAGTGCATCATCTGGGGCAACCGGCAAAAAGATCGCCAGTGCAAAAAGTTTGTCGAACCGGCTCTGGTTTTCCAACCAACCGGAATAGCGATTGTAAGTTTTATCAGATACCATACTCAAAATGAAAGGTTTTCCGTAGCGCCGGCCTAACAAGAAAATAATAAGCGATCCAACGCAAATTCCTACATAATTGTAGACAAAGCCCATCATGGGACCGAAAATCAAAACACCAGCCGCACTTGAAATCCCACCAGGTATAATCGGAATCACCACCTGCAAGATTTGCAAAAGGATGAAAATGACAGGTCCCAAAATGATATTGTCACCCACCAATCCTCGCAACGCATTCATATCTTTAAAAACACCCAGGTTGATAAAATAAATCGTCAGAACAACAGAAACTGCTAAACCGATGATTGAGATCGTATTGATCAGCTTTCTTGATGCAGCAACACTCATGGAACTCATCTCCTTTTCATCCTCATTATAGAAGAAACCGTCAGTCTTTTCGATATTTTTACCTTTTATTTAACAAACATTTTTGTAAGATTCTCAAATGCACCTTCAGTATAGAAGAAATTTTCCATTTCCTCATCAGACCAAAGTCGGAAATTCTTCTAAGCAAGCAACTCCTATCAACTGGTTCGCCGCTGCTTGACCCGCAACAACCATTTTTGCATCAATGTTTCAACTACTCCGGTAATCATAAACGCACCGGCGATAGCACCGGCTGTCACTAGGACAATCACAGCATTTTCCATTGCTACCTGATTATCTCCTAACACCAGCTCACGAACTGCTTTATACGCTGGACCACCTGGTACTAAAGGAACCAGACTAGGAATATTAAAGATAATCATGGGCATTTTTTTATGACGAGAAAACCAAATACTCATGATTCCAATCAAAAAAGCAGCGGCAAAATTTGCAGCTCCCAGGCCCCAGCCCCATTGCCGCAGACCCCAGTACACTAACCAGCCAGCCCCGCCAGTCACACCGGTGCTAATCAACGCCTTTCTGGGAATATTCGTCAAAATACCGAATGCAATTGTGCTCAAAATACCAAAGCTTCCTTGAATTACCCACTCTTTCACAGGACACCTCCAAAAATCGTCAAGACAAAAGCAATCCCAATACCAATGGCTGCCGCAGTAAAGACGGCTTCAATTCCCCGTGCGGATCCACTGATCAAATCACCGGCCATGATATCTCGAAAGGAATTCGTAATGGCTACCCCCGGGACTAACGGCATAACTGCGCCAATAATCAAATTGTCGACATTTTCTGCTATGCCGAGTTCAACACAGAAAACAGCACTGACTCCGATGACCACAGCGGCCGCAAACATGTCCAAAAAACTCATTTGCAGCCATTTTTTGATACCAATCGCCGTCATCAGTCCCAAACAACCAATTATAAAGGTTGCCGGAAAATCTCGCCAACTACCTCCAAAGGCATACATCAGGGTACAGCTGACGATACCGGCTGCCACTACCTGCGTCCAAAAGTGAAAACTCGGGGTGTATTTTTGTGCTTGTTTCAAATCGTGATAAAGTTCTTCTAACGTCAACTCTCCTTGAGCAAATTTTCGCGAAAGCTGATTGACTGCGACGACTTTTTCTAAATTAATGGCTCGCTCATGGACTTCTTCTAACTGACAATAAGGTCCATTGCGAAATCCCATAAAAATACCAGTGGCAGTTACATAGCTAACACAATCCATTTCCCCGGCATTTTTGGCAATCCGAATCATAGTATCTTCCACTCGATAGACCTCAGAACCGTTTTCCATCATGATTTTTCCGGCTAGCGCACAGGTCTTCAAGATCATCTCTTTTCGAAGGCTCAAAGCGTCCCCTCATTTCCTAAATAATGTGATTCATTCTAAATTTCTCAGTTATTATCTCAGACAATCAATAACTGCACCAGCTTTCATTTCGTTATCGAAGAAATAACTTATTTACTCAAAAAATCAAATATAATTTATCTAAGTTACGATTTTTTTATAGCTAAAACCCCGACTGCTAACCACACAATAATAATACCTCAGTTATTTTTATACACGTAAATACGTCTTTAAACATAACGAAACGAGTGTATTATTTCCCAAAAAGAACATTTCCATATATAATAAACTCAGATATAGATGTCGTTATAATAATGAAGGGAGTATCGTTATGCGTCGGAAAGTTTATACAAAAGACCAAATCTTAAAAGCTGCCTATGATGTGATATCAAAAGAAGGGTTCAGTAAATTCACAGCTCGTAATATTGCCAAGAAAATGGGGATCTCCACCCAACCCATCTACTTAGAATTCAAAAATATGCAGGACCTGAAAAACACTTTAGTAGAGTCTGTCATGAAAGACCTACAAGAAAATGTTTTTCCGATTCGCCATACAGATGATGCAATCGTCGATCTTGGGATTAATTATATCAATTTTGCTCGCGAAAATCGCAATTTATATGTCGCTTTGTACGTCGATGAATACGGCGGCGGGCAAATGATGCATAAAGTTTCGTTTGATTTCTTTAAAAGCATCGTACAAAAAGATGCAAAATACGCTGATCTTAGCGATGAGTATCTGAAAGCACTCCACGATGGCACTTGGATTACCGTAACCGGTATTGCCTCTTTGATGTCTTCTGGAATTATTCAGCCTTCACAAGCAGAAATCGTTGAACTTATCCAGCGGGCAATCAACGGTATCCTGAATGTCAAAGAACCCGAAAAAGTTTTCGAATCTTAAAATGTAAAAGCCGGCAGCTCTTGAATATGCCGGCTTTTTCCCTTGACAAATTACTTTTTTTTGAGAGAATAGGAAATGTACTTTGGAGAGTTGGCAGAGTGGTAATGCAGCGGACTCGAAATCCGCCGACCCGGCTAAAACCGGCGCGCAGGTTCAAATCCTGTACTCTCCTTTAACACTTGACGTTTTTGACTGCGGGTCAAAAGCGTCTTTTTTTGCACCATTTTTTGACTTTGACACTAGAATCAGAAAGAACTTACAGGCAAGGTACTCATTTCTAACCAAAGACCGCTTCTTGAAATAAAGTTTGGGGCTGCCTGTCTTAAGCATACCCAGCAGCTGTCACTTTCTTAGAAAATAGGCTTCTTATATAGTAAGTCCCTAGTAACAAGAGCTGAAGCCGATAGAGATCTAAGAAAATTTGCCAAAGAGGTAAAAATCCTTTGCTTTCTCGCAAGATCCTCTGGCTATCAGGGCTTCTCAGTATCCCTTGTATCCAAAATACCGTAAACTAAAAGCAGGTGATAACTATGAATTATTTTAAAAAGACACTTTTCAATACCCTTGATTTTTTGGGAAATACCCAGGCTTATTTTCGTGATGTCTTGTTGATGCACGGCTTTATGCTATTTGTGCTACTGCCGCTTTTAACAGGATCCACCAAGTTTATTTTAGCCCGCGGGGATATTCCCTACCTCTCCTATGATAACCTTGGCGAAATTTTGACAGATCATCCCGTGGTTGCTGTGCTGCTGGTGGCAACATTGCTTTTTATCCTTTTGGCCGTCTTTTTCGAGTTTACATTTCTCTTACTGAGTGTCTACTTTATCGAAAAAAAAGAACCCGTATCCCTGAGGCAGCTGTTGCGAATGACCCTTATCCAACTGCGAAAAGTCAGACCTTCCGTCGTTTTATTCTTTATCTTTTACTTTTTACTGGTACTCCCTTTTGGAGGGTTAAACTTTAACTCTGACCTTTTGAGTCGCGTGAAAATACCGGCTTTTATTATGGACTTCATCTTCACCAATCGACTTTTGATCATCACTGGTTTTATCGTGTTCTATTTGCTGATGCTCTACTTGGGTATTCGTCTAATTTTTGCATTGCCTGAGATGATTTTACGTGACCGCGCCTTTAAAAAAGCGGTGAAAGAAAGTTGGGAAGTAACTCGCCGCCAATTCTTTGCCATTGTAGGCCGTTTTCTCTTCATTGGTGCCAGCGTTCTAGCGATTACAGCGCTGGGCTTTGGCATCGTCATTGGCCTTCAGACCTTGGTAGAAACCTTTTTGCCAGAACAATCCTTGAATACCGCGGTATTTGCCATGACGATTCTGCAATTTTTCTTCCTACTAAATATAGTGCTTTCAACAGTAGGGATTTTTACCATTATTGTTGATTTTATGAACGATGAGGGCTTTTTACCTGAGGTACCTACTTGGTTTTATCGCGAACCCATCCACGCCGAAAGTCATGCTCGAATCAAACACACGCTCCTGGCAATCGTCGCACTGTTTTTCGGCATCGGGGTCAGTATTTACAATATGGACTATTTGACAGACAGTAGCCAAAAGATCCCCCTTACCGCCTCCCATCGTGGGGTCTCTGACAACAATGGGGTTCAAAATAGTATTGTTGCTTTGCAAAAAACACATGATACGTATCATCCAGATTACATCGAGATGGATATTCAGATGACTACTGATCACAAGTTTGTGGTTATCCATGATTTCAACCTTAAAAATCTCACTGGCCAGCGTCTGGTTCCTGAAAAACTGACATTCGCTGAGGCTACAGCTCTCACTGTTAAGGAAAACAAAATGACTGCCCCTCTCGCCAGCTTTGACGACTACTTGGCGACTGCTGAAAAACTAGGCCAAAAACTGATTGTCGAGATTAAAACTCAAAAAAAGGAAGTCGCCGACATCTGTCAACACTTCCTCACGCAGTATCAGGACCGTTTGGAAGCAAGCGGCAGTCTGGTTCAAAGTCTGTCTTTTTCAATAGTGGAAACCTTGAAGAAACAAGCCCCTAATCTTCAAGTTGGTTACATTTTACCTTTTAATCTCGTTGGCCCACCGGTTACTGACGCTGATTTTTTGACGATGGAATACAGTACTATCAATCGTAATTTCATCCAGTCTGCAGAAAGTGATGGCAAAAAGGTCTTCGTCTGGACCCCTAACGATGAAGACGACATCAGCCGCATGATGTTTTACGGCGTTGACGGTATTATTACTGACTCTATGAGAAATCTTGACACAGCCATCCAAGATCATAAAGAAAACACCACATACTCTGATAAACTACTGAATTTTGTTATCGGAATCGGCTAATAGAGTTCGATTTCCTGCATAAAAAGACTCAACAGATCCGGATTCCTGTTTTTCCCGGGTCTGCTGAGTCTTTTTGATTTTACTGCGATTCATCCTTTAGTAGTCAGGTGATTACTCAACCCACCAATGCGATACCCACTTGTTGTTGGATATCTTCATATCTTACTAACATCCGGTGTTGATACTCAATCACCTTTGCTCGATCACTTTGCTGACAATCTTCAATGGTGATCACGACTGTGTTGGTATATGTATGTTCTACAGTTCCCACAACCTCATTTTCCAATCCGATCGGTTTGCATATGTAAGATCGCCCAATTTCAATTTGTTCCATAGGATTCCCTCCTCGTTTTTTTATTTGACCATATAATAACAGAAAAGCAACGATTTGAAAACGCTTTTCACAACTTTTTTTAATTTTTTTTGTGATTGTATTGATGTTTATAGGAAATCCGAGGTTAATTTATTAGATTTTGGCTTAGTACTCTTATGATTGAATAATTTTACAGTTTTATGAAGAAACTAAAACACGTTATTTAAATTAGCTTCAAAGATAAGAAACTTCCCTTGCCAAAGAAATATATTTTAGTTTTACACAGTCCGTTTGTTTCTTGTATTGTTTTTTTTGCGAAATGAAAGCATTGTTACCCCTTTCCTAACAAAATATTGTTAAGATTTTATTGTTCCTTTTCATTTTACGTTACGTGTTCTTTGTTTTTTTTAATGCACTGTGATATATTAAAATTGTTGGTGAATAAACTGACAATTTAACTAAGAAAGAAGGTGTATTTCATGACTTATACTGGAACAGAATTGACCTATCGTGTGGTCTTTGATACCGATAGTAACCGTTTCATGGCGATTGACGCCCATGATGAAACACGGGTAGCTTATGGTATCACTATCGAAGAAGCTGTACGTAACTTGCGCGCTTAATCAAAAAGGAGCCTAAAAGTAAGTGAAGATCGTAGACGCGATATTTTATTAAGGTCGTCAATTAGTTGCCAAACTGATTGACGACCTTTTACATACTCTCAAGAGCTATCCAGCGCTTATCCACCTTGTTTTTTCAGTTGAACTACAAAGAGCTGTACTACTTACATAAACTATACTTACTGGTTGGCATTAAGTATTCTAACCGGAGACCAATTCAATTTTTTTAACGAAGTGGTCTTGCTTACTGTCCAAAAAGATCTCGAACATGGCAGTAATTTGACACGTCTTGTATAATAGAGTCACGGCATTGCCGTAAAAACCATGAGAGGTGTGAAATCATGGAAGAATTCGAAGGCGTTCTAGTAAAAACCGCATTGCTCCAAGAAAAGCCTATCATGTTGTCGCTTATGCGTCTGAAAAATGATCAGACTGCCATCGACTGTGTGATTCGGGACCGCTTCTTATCTTCTTATATATTCCGTCTACCTAACGACAAATATACAATCCACGTTTCCGGTCGTCGGAACAAGCGAGACCAATTGTTAGTCAAACATATGACCATTGTCAATGTGGATGACTATATCAAAGTTATTGGGACTCCGGAATAATGACATTGGGGCTGTGACAATAGTTGAGACACCGTCCTGTGAACCGAACAATACCAACGTAAGACCCCAAAAGCCGACGATCTTCCATTAAAATCATTGGAAGATCGTCGGTTTTTCATTACTAAAAATTTCAAACATAGACTTTCCTTGATTTCATCAAGCCAAGTCAGCATCATTCACTTCTCTTGACACGTATGGTCATGCTCTCTCTTCGGACTAAGACATCAAGGTGGTCACAATTTTTTCTTATCCGTATACTTTTTATTAATTGTGGTCAAACATCCGCTGTTTAGCATTTGGAAGTTACTCATGTCACATTCTGTTCTTTATTTGCTATCCTACAAGTAAGCTTCAAACTATCTCTTCGTTTTATCGCAAAGAATTCTCGAAAAGCATCGTCGCTTCTAAAGTTTTTCTCTTCGTAAACTTCCGCTAATTACTGCATACAAAAACACCGCTGATCATAGTTTCCAAATCAGCGGTGTCTCTGCTAATGTCTTACAGACGTTCGTTCAATTCTTTTGACAGTTCTTCAAAACCTGGTTTACCTAAAAGAGCAAACATATTTTTTTTGTAGGCTTCCACACCCGGTTGGTCAAACGGATTGACACCGTTTAAGTAACCAGAGATTCCGCAAGCAATTTCAAAGAAGTACATCACATAACCCAAAGTGTATGCGTCCATTTCTGGGATTGTCACCAACAAGTTTGGTACGTCTCCATCTGTATGGGCCAACAACACGCCTTGATAGGCTTTAGTGTTGACGAAATCGACCTCTTTGCCTTGCAAGTAGCCCAATCCATCCAGATCGGTATCTTGTACTGGAATGGTGACGTTTTTGCGAGGTTTTTCTACCTTCACTACCGTTTCAAAAATGTTACGGCGGCCTTCTTGGATGTATTGACCAAGAGAATGCAAGTCAGTTGAGAAGTTGGCACTGGATGGATAGATGCCTTTTTGGTCTTTTCCTTCTGATTCGCCGAAGAGTTGTTTCCACCATTCAGAGAAATACTGCATTCCTGGTTCATAGTTGATCAACAGTTCTGTCACTTTTCCTTTGCGGTACAAGATGTTGCGCATTGCCGCATATTGGTAAGCTTCATTTTCTTCCAATTTATCGGAGGAGTATTCTTTTGAGGCATCAGCTGCCCCTTGCATCAATGCGTCGATATCAGCACCAGAAGCGGCAATTGGCAAAAGGCCAACTGCTGTCAGTACAGAATAACGGCCACCGACATCATCAGGAATTACAAAGGTTTCCCAGCCGGCAGCATCTGCTTCGACTTTGACCGCACCTTTAGCTTTATCCGTAGTTGCATAAATACGTTTGTTGGCTTCTTCTACACCGTATTTATTGATCAGCATTTCTTTGAAAACACGGAATGCAATCGCCGGTTCTGTGGTTGTTCCGGATTTAGAGATTACGTTTACTGAGAAATCACGATCGCCAATAACTTCAATCAAGTCTGCAAGATAAGTAGAAGAAATTGAGTTGCCGGCAAAGAAGATTTGCGTTTTCTTTTCATCTCGGTTCATGTAGTTGTAGAAAGTGTGATTCAAAAAATCAATGGCTGCACGTGCTCCCAAATAAGAGCCCCCGATACCGATAACTACCAGGATTTCTGAATCGGATTGAATTTTTGCTGCCGCTTCTTTGATACGGGCAAATTCTTCTTTATCATAATTAGTCGGTAGGTCTACCCAACCGATGTAATCACTGCCGGCGCCTGTGCCGTTGCGCAGCAAATCGTGGGCCGCTGTTACTTGACTTTGCATATAGCCAAGCTCAGGTTCATTAACAAACGGTGCCACTTTGGAATAGTCAAACTTAATGTGTGCCATTTTCTTTCCTCCTATTGATAGAAACTTTAGCATTTCTTTCCATCTTCTACTTTACGTTTTTCATGGTTTTTTTTCAAGCATCAACTGTTGTGAAATAGGTACCTGTATTGGTAAAAACTGATCCTCCCCAAGCCTGTCTTTCAAGTTCAGACAAGTTGCGGAGGATCATTGGCCTATTTGTAATCATTTTTTAGTACTTGTTTTTTTATACTAGACAAGGCCTTGTGCGAGCATCGCTTTGGCAACCCGTGCAAAGCCGGCAATATTGGCGCCTAACATATAGTTGTTTTCTGCGCCATTTTCTTTAGCAGTATCCCGGCAGGTTTCATAAATATCCTTCATGATAGCATTCAAGCGCTCGTCTACCTCTTCTTTGGTCCAAGTCAGTCGCTGTGAATTTTGACTCATTTCTAATGCTGATACGGCAACGCCCCCAGCATTCGCTGCTTTACCTGGACAATAGTGGACACCATTTGCAATAAAATATTCGGCCGCTTCAAGTGTAGACGGCATATTGGCACCTTCCGCAACCACCTTCACACCATTTGCCACCAGTCGTTTCGCTTGGGCCCCGTTGATTTCATTTTGAGTGGCGCAAGGTAGGGCCACGTCTGCTTTGATATCTTGATCCCACAACGAGCCTTCCACATACGTTGCTGAAGGTTTTGCTTCTTTATAGGCAGTCAAGCGTTCTCTTTTGACTTCTTTGATCTCTTTGAGCAAGTCGAGATCAATCCCTTCCGGATCAATAATGCAGCCGTTGGAATCTGAGCAAGAAATTGCATTGGCACCTAATTGCTGTAATTTTTCAATCCCATAGATGGCCACATTTCCCGAACCAGAGACGATTACTTGTTTGCCTTTGAAGCTGTCGTTGTTGTATGCTAACAGGTGATTGACGAAATAGACACAACCATAACCGGTGGCTTCTGTACGACCCAAGCTGCCCCAAAATTCTAGCGGTTTGCCGGTGAGTACACCTGCATCATATTCCCGCAGCCGTTTGTATTGGCCGTAAAGATAACCGATTTCCCGACCACCCACGCCGATATCACCAGCGGGTACGTCTAAATTTGGTCCAATATGTTTTGATAATTCGGTCATGAAGCTTTGACAAAAGCGCATGATCTCTCCATCGGATTTTCCTTTAGGATCAAAATCCGATCCCCCTTTTCCGCCACCAATTGGCAAGCCGGTGAGGGCATTTTTGAAGATCTGCTCAAAGGCTAAGAATTTCAAAATGGACAGATTCACACTAGGGTGAAAACGCAAGCCACCTTTATACGGACCTAATGCGGAGTTAAACTGAATGCGGTATCCGCGATTCACCCGCCAATTTCCTTCATCATCTTGCCACGGTACACGAAATTGGATGAAGCGTTCTGGTTCAGTGATCACGGAGAGCAGGTTATTTTTTTCGATTTCCGGATGGTTTTCCAGATAAGGCGTCACAGTGGATAAAAACTCATCCACAGCTTGTAAAAATTCTGCTTGGTTCGCATCCTTCTCGTGAAGCTCGTGGCCGATCTGTTTTACATAGTCTTGTGCTGTCATAAATCGTCCTCCAATACCCGTTTTGATTTCCTTTTAAGTCCCGAGTTACTTTCTTATTTTAGCAGATTCAAAACGATCTGTGGAGGAATTGCCAGAATTTTTCGTCTTTTAAATTTTAAAAAAACACTGAGAGACATTAAGAACAGGAGTAGAACAATGAAAAAAAATTACGATGTCATCGTAGTCGGCGCCGGTCCTGCCGGTTTAATGAGTGCAATCAGTGCCGGAGAACAAGGAGCCCGCGTCTTGTTGTTAGAAAAAAACAAGAAACCCGGGAAAAAACTTTTGATGACAGGAGGTGGACGTTGCAATGTCACCAATAATCGTCCGGTTGCCGACTTAATCACGCATATTCCTGGTAACGGCCGTTTTTTGCATTCGACATTCTCTCAATGGAATAACCAGGACATCATGGCCTTTTTTGCAGAGCGGAATATTCCTTTAAAAGAGGAAGATCACGGGCGTATGTTTCCCGTTAGCGATCGTTCAAAAACTATTGTCCAAGGACTGACAGATGCCCTCGAAGACTCCGGTGTTACGCTGCTCTTAAAAACACCAGTTACCAAATTGATCACTGGCAACGAGGGAGAAATCGCAGGGGTTCGAACAGATCAAGGCGATTTTGCCGCTTCTGCTGTGATTGTGACGACCGGTGGCATAACTTATCCCGGGACAGGCTCGACCGGTGACGGTTTCAAGTTTGCAAAAACTTTGGGACACACGGTGACCCCGCTTTTTGCTACTGAAGCTCCTCTCGTTTCTGAAGAAGACTTTATTAAACACGGGACATTACAAGGTCTGTCGCTGCAAGATGTCGCATTATCGGTCATCGGAAAAAAAGGTAAACCGATCATCACCCAGCAGATGGATCTTTTATTCACACATTTTGGATTGTCCGGTCCAGCGGCGCTGCGGTGTGCTTATTTTGTCAACAAACAACTGCGAGAACAACCAGACAAGTCCGTCTTATTGGTATTGGACAGCTGTCCTGATATGACAGAACCGCAATTGACCAATCAGATGAAAAAGCAATTAGATTCAAAAAAGACGGTCAAAAACGCATTGAGTGGTTTGTTACCAGAAAGGCTGTTACAGTTTTTCTTAGACAGACTACAACTGGCCGACCTTTTCCCCCAGCAATTAAACGACGATCAATTGCAACAGTTGGTCGCTTTGATCAAAGGTTTTCCTATCCATGTCAACCGGACGATTGGCCTGGAGAAAGCTTTCGTAACTGCGGGTGGCGTTAATCTCAAAGAAGTCAATCCTAAAACGCTGGAGTCTAAGCTTTGTCCTGGACTTTTTTTCGCCGGTGAAGTTTTGGATGTCAACGGATATACTGGGGGTTTTAATATCACTTCAGCTTTGTGCACCGGCCACGTTGCCGGCCAACACGCAGCCCAACTGGCAGGCTTTTGGTAACTTTTGATAAGACCTTTTCCTTAATAGAATCAAGAAAGTGTAGGCAGGAAAACAGTTGCCCTAACTTCTGAGTCTAGGTCTGCAGAACAAGCCCCAGCTGAAATTTTAACAGTAAAAAGCCAAGTCACTCCCACTAATTCTATGGAGGTGACTTGGCTTTTTATTGTGCCTGACGTCTGGCGTTCGGTACTATTTTCTTTGATCACAAGTGACCAGGTGCTTGTCATCCTCTCATTTTATTCTTCCTTTTGAGTTAACTCGACAAACTTTCCCTTCACTAACTGAACTAAATCTTGTGGGGATAACTCCATCTGTAATCCGCGGCGTCCGGCTGAAACAATAATTGCTTTTTTGGATGCAGCACTGCTATCAATAAAAGTTGGCAATAACTTCTTCATCCCCACTGGTGAACAGCCGCCTCGAATGTAGCCCGTTGTATCTTCTAAATCCCGCAAGTGGAGCATTTCCACTTTTTTATTGCCACTGGCTTTGGCAAGCTTTTTTAAGTCCAATTCTTGATTCCCAGGAATTACAGCAACAACTGGCCCTGTCTTGTTGCCGACAGCCACTAACGTTTTGAACAGTTCACTTTGATCTTTTTGTAGTTCATCTGCAACGTTTTCGACCCCTAGATGATCTTCGGTCCATTCATAAGTGTATTCCTGATAGGAAATTTTCTTTTGTTCTACCAAGCGAATCGCATTGGTTTTCGCGAGCTTTTTCTTAGACATCCTTGTCACGTTCTTTCATCGTTGTATCAATCTGCATTAAATCCAAAATTTCGACCAATTTGTTCACTGGAATCTGTCCAGGTGCGGAAGCCTCAGCCAAAGACCCAAAAGTCATGACTGATTCAATCAATTCCCCGCTGACTCGGCTGGTTTTGCCTAAATCCCCCATCGAAATTAGAATCAACGGCAGTTCTACCAAGCCTTTTAGTTTAGCCGAAACATTCATCAGACGCAAAACGTCTTTCAAAGAATTCGGCATAACTGCCAGTTTTCCCATATCTGCGTCAAACTGTTTCATGATGCTGATTTTAAGTACCAATTCACCGTCAGCTGGTGTCTTGGAAAAATTGTGGTGGCTCAAGATCACGCCAATTTTTTGCTCCTTAAACTGTTGGATGAAGCTGCGTCCAAGATATTCCGCCACTTCCAATTCGATATCTAAAAGATCCACCAACCCGGTTTCAGCAATTTTGGTATAGAGTTCCCGATATTGCTTTAGCGAAAATTCTTGTGGCTTGCCGCCTTCTTTTTCTGTCCGAAATGTCACTAATAGCAGCTTATCCCGCAAAATCGTCTTGAGATGAGAGAGTGTTTCCACTACGACTTCTGTATCGGCTACCTGATTAAAAAGATCGACCCGCCATTCGACTACTTCACATTGGCTATCAGCTGCCATTCCTGCTTGATGCACAACACTATCGGTACTGCCTCCAGTCAAAGGCACACAAATTTTGGGACGCCCACTGCCAAATACTGTATTTTTCATCTGAAACTCCATAATTTCCCTCCCACTGCAAAGAGCTTAAGACCCCTCAGCCGCTTATTTTTCTATTTTATAGATAAAAACCTTCAAATAGTTGCCCTCTGAAAATGCCGGTAAGACACAAAAATCTTCCGGTAATCGATAGGCCTCTAGCAACTGCCATTGCACGCCGGCTTCTTTGAATTGCTCTTCAATACTCTTTTTGAACTTTTCCACTGAAAGATTGGCGGCATTCGTCGAAGCAATCAGCACGCCTCGCTTACTCATGATGGACAAGCTATCCGCCACCAGCTCGCCATAATTTTTTTGAACACTGAAGACTTGTTTTTTGTTACGAGCAAAACTCGGCGGATCCAAAATGATCATATCAAAGGTCAATTCCTTTTTACGAGCATAAGCAAAATAGCTGAAAACATCCATAACGTGGATCTTTTGGTCCGCTGGCTTTAGACCATTGACCTCGAATTGTTCCCGCGTTTTGGGCAAGCTGCGTTTTGCCAGATCAACACTGGTGGTCTCTAAGGCGCCACCCATTGCCGCAGCAACGGAAAAAGCACCGGTATAACTGAACATATTCAAGACCCGCTTGCCCGCAGCTAAACCTTCTGCTAAACGTCCTCGAACTTCTTTTTGATCGAGAAAAATCCCTGTCATCAGCCCTTCATTCAAATAGACTGCATAATTGACAAAATTTTCTTGAACAAGCAGTGGTTCCGGCGCCGATTCTCCATAGAGCAGACGACTTTCCGGTAGTCCCTCTGCAGAAAAGCGGATTTTTTCGTAAGCACCTTTGACTTCCGGAAAAACAGTGCGAAAGGCAGCTACTACGACCTCCTTTTTGGCAAATAGTGTTTCATTGTACCAGGAAAATACAGCATACTCCCCATACAGATCAACGGTCACGCCACCAATACCGTCTCCTTCACCATTGAAAAGCCGAAAAGCCGTCGTAGCCGGATCATTATAGTAGGATTGACGGTGTGCTTTTGCCCGCGCAAAGGTTTCAACGAAAAAGTTCTGATTGATTGGACGTTTTTGCCAGTCTAGCAACCAACCGATGCCTTTATTTTGTTCTCCTAAATACCCACTAGCCAGATACTCACCTCGACTGTCGATAAAAGTCAGCCATTCTTTGGATGCTGGTACTTCTTCCAAGTCTTCTCTTTGAACTAAGGGGTAACCGCTGCGCAATTTTTTTTCTGCAGCCTTTTTGACTCTGATTTTCATTCGATTTATCTCCATTTTTCTGTCGAAATAGAAGTCTAATTGCTGTTTAAACCACTGTTTTTCGACTGCAATTCTCCTTTTGAGTATATCAAAAATAACAGTTTTTGTCCTCGCCCTACCGAAATTAAAGAATTGCTAAATAATGCACAAAGGCTCCGCTTTCAATTGACACTGTATTTTGGGACTAGTAAAATGTAAGATGATGAAATTTATGAAAATCCTTTTCAAAACATCTACTGATTCGAAGCAAAGGAAGGATACGCCAGTGAATAAACTAAAAAATATGAAATTAATCAATACACGAATGGGCTTTTTTGCTCTCTTAGCTGTCTTATTATGGATTAAAAACATTGCAGCTTACTTAACTGAGTTCAACTTAGGGATTGAAAGCATGCGGCAGTATTTCATCCTCTTCATTAACCCTATTGCAACGACGCTGTTTTTACTGTCGATTGCCTTGTATGTAAAGCGACCAAAAGCTTCCTACATTACAATGTTGGTGATTTATTCCGTGATGACACTGTTGCTGTTTTCAAACATCGTCTACTATCGCGAGTTTACCGACTTTATTACTATCAACACGATGCTAGGTGCCGGTAAAGTTTCCAGTGGCCTCGGTGAAACAGCCATGCGTCTGTTTCGACCTTATGACGTACTTTATTGGGTGGATATTATCGCTTTAGTAGCGCTATTGGCTCGTAAAAAGATCAAAATGGATCAGCGACCAGTTCGTGCCCGGATGGCATTGGCTGTCACCACGTTGTCGATTATGATTTTTTCTGGCAATCTCTTTATGGCCGAAGTTGATCGCCCCGAATTATTGACTCGAACCTTTTCCCGTGATTACTTGGTAAAATACTTGGGAATCAACGCCTTTACTGCGTATGACGGGGTTCAAACTTATCAAGCCAGTCAAGTGCGGGCAGAAGCGTCCGCAACAGATATGGATGACGTCGCTGATTATGTAAAAGACCACTACGCTGCTCCTAATGACGATCTTTTCGGGATTGCTAAGGGAAAAAACGTGATTTATATTCACTTGGAAAGCACACAACAATTTCTGATTGATTACAAACTCAAAGATGAAAACGGTGTGGAACATGAAGTCATGCCTTTTATTAACAGCCTTTATCATGACAATCAAACCTTCTCTTTTGACAATTTCTATCATCAAGTGAAAGGTGGTAAGACCAGTGATGCAGAAACCTTGATGGATAATTCGCTGTTTGGTCTTAATCAAGGCGCACTCATGACACAGCTGGGTGGCAAGAATACTTTCCAATCCGCACCAGATATTTTAAAACAAACCCAAGGGTATACTTCAGCGGTCTTCCACGGAAACGATGGTACCTTCTGGAATCGTAACGAAACTTACAAACATTGGGGTTATGATTATTTCTTCAGCAAAGAATACTATGATGTGAACGAGGACAACTCCTTCCAATACGGACTGCATGACAAGCCTTTCTTCCAGCAGTCGGTCAAATATCTGGAACAGTTGCAACAACCCTTTTACACGAAATTCATTGCAGTCTCTAACCATTTCCCGTATTCACAGTTTACAAATGACGAGTCCGGCTTCCCAATGGCACAAACTGATGACGAAACAATCAATGGCTACTTTGCAACAGCTAACTATCTAGATACAGCAGTCGAAGAATTCTTCAACTATTTGAAAGCCAGCGGTCTCTATGACAACTCCGTCATCGTTTTGTATGGTGACCACTTCGGGATTTCAGAAAGCCGCAACAAGTCATTGGCTGAACTGGTAGGTAAATCTGCCGATGAATGGAACAGCTATGACAATGCGCAAATGCAGAAAGTTCCTTATATGATTCACATTCCGGGTCAACACGACGGTGGTATCAATCATACCTACGGCGGCCAAGTGGACGCATTGCCTACACTGTTGCACCTGTTGGGTGTGGATACAACGAATTATATTCAACTAGGACAAGACTTATTGTCACCGAAACATGAACAACTGGTGGCTTTCCGTAACGGCGATTTCGTTTCTCAAAAGTATGTTTATCATAAGGGTAGTTTGTACAACACAGCAACCGGTGAGGAGATCATCTCACCAACAGCGGAGCAAACCAAAGAAGTCGACGCACTGAAGGAAAAAGTCAACAAACAGTTGTCTGCTTCCGATCAGATTAATAACGGCGACCTCTTCCGCTTTTACACCAAGAGTGGGTTGAAGGAAATTGATTACAGTGAGTTCAACTATAAGACTGGTTTAGAACAATTGCAGCAAGCGGCCCAAGAAGCTGGCAAAGACTCCACGAGCGTTTTGTCTAAGCATGATGGTCAAAGTACCGAGGACCTCTATCAGACACAAACCTATAAAGAATTGCACGGCGAAACAACGACCGGAAAAACTGCTGAAAGTTCTACTTCTGAAAAGTAAATCTCGTTCCGCTTTTGAAAGACCTCGTAAAGGCTTAAGCCTTTACGGGGTCTTTTTTCGGCTTTTTCCCCCAGCTTATTCATACTTTGTTCAAAAAGCTATTCTATACTTTCTATGATAGGAATTTTCTCAAAGACAGTATACATAATTTTTCTCGACGTTTTTTCTGACCAGCGAGCTAATTCTACTTCACAATCTTTGCAGCTCCTCTTCATGTTCGAATAACGCAGCGTATCAACCCTTTTCCCGTCAAAAAGTGAGGTGAGCAACCATGACAATCATGAGCCGTGCGTGGGCCAGTTTAAAATATCATCGCCATTTCTTGCATCGCTATCTACTATTATTGGCGATTTTTTTACCCCCGATTCTTTTCATGAATACCCTGCGCTCAGGTATTCAACAGTCCAGCGAGAACCTACAGCTGATTTTCAAACAAGACACTATGCCGCAAGTCGACCAGAAATGGTTGCAAAGTTTACTGTCAGACATGCGCAATCTAGTGCCCTTTTATGATTTCTCCTTACTAATCTGCTGTGGTCTTTTTGGAATTCTTGTGTTTATCTTAGGTTGTCATTATTGCGGAAAACGCCGTTCAGAACTCAGCACCTACAAACGATTAGGCGTTAGTAAGTTTCGGTTAGCAGCGCAGTTTCTATTAGAATTTTTAATTCCTGCAACGTTGGCACTTTTGGTGTTATTTATGCTATTGGTAATTTTTCAAGCAACTATTGAGACCCTCGTTCAAAACGTCCAGTCGCAACTTTTGGAAAAATACACAACCGCTTCATCTATGACGACTGCCTCAGTCGATAAAGCAGGCGCTGACTACCCGATTGCTGTCCAATTGCCCGCTAACGGTTTACTGTTGATTCAGTCATTGCCACTTGATAACAATCGCTGGTTTGTGGTAACTTTACAGGCTATTTTGGCGACAGCCGGTATTATGCTAGGTATCTTTATTGCCGCATTGCCACTTGCTATGTTTATCGTAACAAAAAGGAGGTCATTTAAATGATTGCCGAACGTCTTTCACAAGCAGCTATCCATGCTTTGTACACCCTCTCTCCCAGGGAAACCCTCACTGAAATCTGTGGGGATAAGCAGACTGTTCCTAGTCTCGCAGTGGTCTATAGTGCTTGGGACACCATTCCTTACTTGAGTTTAAAAGAAAATCTCTTTTTAGGCCTGACTCGCTCCAAACGTGACCCCCGCCGTCTAAATGACTATTTGAAACTTTTGGATCTCAACGAAGAAATTTTACAACACCCACTATCAGAGCTCACCGCCTTTGAAAAAATCCGGTTGCAGACATTACAGCAACTCCTGCGACAACCAGAGACCTTGGTCTTTGATGATGTTACCTTGCAGCTGACTATCAAAGAAAATCAAGAACTCTTGTACTTGGCGATTCTATTAAAACGGCAATTAGAGTTGGAGATTCTTTTTATCACCAGTGACGCCTCCTTTGCCAAAGCGGTTTCCCAAATGAATAATTAAATGATTCTGCAGAAAAGCACCTGAAAAAAAGCATTTACCTACAAAAAAACACAGACAGTCGACTGCCAATGAGGCCGACTGTCTGCGTTTTTTTGTTTATATAGAGACATCAAAATAGCTATTTAAAGAGCATGACTATCGCTGATTAAGCAGATAAGTCTGTAGCACGGACGCTTGCTCAAATGCTAGACCATTACCATTGTCAGAACTTTTCTAATCAAAAATAGCTTGGCATCAGACAGTTACCACTGGTGCCAAGCTGTTTTTTTAGTTATTCTTCTGTGAGTGATTCATCCTCGGTTCCCTTTGGCGTCGGATCAATGATACGCCCGTCATCAGCCATTTCAACATCTGGGAATGTGATTCTGAAAGTAGTCCCATGATCAACTTCACTTTCCACATCAATTTTTCCTTTGTGCAACCGCACAAGCTGCTGCACAATCGGCAAGCCTAGTCCAGATTCGCCAAACTTGCGATTTTTACGAGAAGGATCTGCTTTATAGTAGCGTTCCCAAATATTGTTCAACTGTTCTTCGGTCATACCAATACCGGTATCAGTGATTTCGATGATGGTTTCCAAATAGCCTTTGGTAACGGCAACCGTAATCGTGCCATCATTAGTAAATTGAATCGCATTTTGGATGATGTTCACCATGATCTGCACAAAGCGGTCATAGTCAGCAAATACTGTAACCGGCTCCTCTGCGGTGAGAACGAGTTGGTCCCCAGCAGCTTCCGCTTTGCCCTCTAACTGGATCAAAAGATTGCGCAATGTCTCGGTAGCGTCGAATTTTTTCACTACAATCGAGATTTGATTGGTACGGATCTTTTCATAGTCCAGGTTTTCATTTACTAGACGAATCAAACGTTCGGTTTCATTTTTCATCAGCCGCAGCGCATTTTCTTTTTGGCTCTCTGGAATCGCATTGTACTGCAATCCTTCCAACAGGCCGTTGATGGTGGTGAGAGGGGTGCGCATCTCATGAGAAGCATCCGCCATAAACTGCTTGCGGCGCTCTTCTTGTCGTTGAATCTCTTCATTAGACTCTTGGAGGGAAACGGTCATCTTGTTGAAATCTTCGGCCAACTCGTCAAACTCATCTCGGTGGTTCACGGGGATTCGCACATCGAAATTCCCGCTAGCAACCTCTCGAGTCGCTTTTTTCATCCGGTTGATGCGCCGCACTTGGATGCTGGCATAAAAGAAACTGATAATTAAAGCGACGATACTTGAAATAATAAAGCCTTTGAACAAGTTCATATTCAACGACTTGGCACTTTCTTCCAAGTTAGTCGCCGGTTGCGTCAAAACCAACGCCCCAAAACGATCATTCAATTTCAGCGGCAACATGACGTAGGCCGTTGTTTCCGAATCACTGAAAATATTGCGACCAGAAGTAAAACGCAATGCCTGACCTTCCTTCAACGCCGCCCACTGCTTGGAACTGATGCTGAAATTCACTCGCTTGCTGCTTTCCTCATCTGCCACCGGGTAAACGACTTCCTGGTGATCATTGATATAAACAAGTTTGATATCCTGATATTTCAAGAAGCGCTCGGTCCCTAAAAGCGAAACCCGCAGCGCTTGCTCAGGATTTGCTACCACCCCTTGTTCATTGGCTGAAATCTGCGCCAGATCCACTGCAATATTGGCATAACTGGTCAACTGATCATAATTGTTTTCCTCGATTGTCCGCCGTGTCATCTGGGTAAACGAGATCCCAGCAATCAAGAGAACCACGGCGATTACCACGAAAAAGGCCATCAGTTGTTGATAGAGGTAGCGCATCACGCCACCCCGGAATCGTCAAATTTATACCCTACGCCCCAGACCGTCTGAATCACCTGCGGGCCTACTTTTTCAATCTTTTGCCGCAGCTTTTTGATGTGGGCATCCACCGTTCGTTCATCACCAAAGTATTGGTAATCCCAAACCAATTCCAATAATTGCTCACGGGAAAAGACTTGCCGCGGCTTTTTAGCTAATGTGAACAAGAGATCGAATTCTTTAGGTGTCAGCCCTGGAATCAATTTATCGTCCAAGTAAGCCTCTCTTGTTTTCGTATTCATTTTAAAATGGGCCGTCTTCACATCAAAGGAACTCGTATCCTCGTCTTCTTGTGGCGTTTTTTCAACCAACTCGCTGCGACGATGAAGCGCCTTGATCCGGGCAATTAGCGTCAATGGACTAAAAGGCTTGGTCACATAGTCATCTGCCCCCATCTCCAAGCCAATCACTTGATCACTTTCAGAGTCTCTGGCAGTCAACATGATGATGGGAACTGTGTCAGAAATTTTGCGAATCTCACGCGCCACACTCATTCCGTCCATCCCCGGCAAGTTCAGATCCAACGTAATCATGTCCCACTTATCCGGTTCTGCCAAGAAGGCATCTAGCCCTTCCTTACCGTCATATTTAAATGTGGCATCCCAACCTTCGTTCAAAAAAAACATTTGCATCATTTCAGATACAGATTCATTGTCTTCAATCATTAAAATATTCATCGTCTCACGTCCTATCCCCAAGTCTTATTCTCTTTTTGCACTTATTTAATGCAGAAAGAATCACCTTCAGTATACTCGAAAAGCCCCGTTTTCTCCATTATCTTCATAAAACCTTCCCATAAGCTTTCCTCTTTATTCTATTTTCTGATATGATGTTCACGGTGCATCGATTCAGATGGACCCAATCAAAACAATTTGAGGTGTCTTCATTGAATTACAAAGCCATTGCCTTTTTCGATCTGGACGGTACCCTGTTAGATCAAAATTCCCAAATCACACCAGAGGTCGCAGACGGAATGCTCCGCTTGAAAGCCAACGGGGTTTTGCCGGTCATCGCTACTGGCCGAACCGAGATTGAAATCCTGGACATTCGCAAAGCCGCCCATATCGATTCCAACATCGTAATGAACGGTGCTTATATCCGTGTTGATGGACAAGAAGTCTATTCAGATCTTATCCCTAAAGCACAAATTGAGAAAATGTATCACGCCGTACTGGATCACGGAGACCAGTTGGCCTACTATAACGAAGGTGCCATTTGGTGTACCGGACATTCGGAAGATTTGATCGGTGCGTATACCTTTATTCATTCCAAAATCCCGCCCATTGATCCGCAAGGCTTCCAAAATAAACCCGTGAATATGCTGCTGGTTCTTGGTCGCGAGTATCGAGATTTCTATGAAGAAAACTTTCCTGCCTTCGATTTTTATCGCAATACCCCTTACTCTATGGATACCGTCAAAAAGGGGATTTCCAAAGGTGCTGCTGTCAAGATTCTTCAGGAAAAAACCGGCCTGACAAATTTGCCGACATACGGTTTCGGTGATGGGCCCAACGACGTTGCTTTACTGGGGGCTTGTGACCACAAAATCGCCATGGGTAATGCCGGTGAAGAGTTAAAACAAATGGCGGATTTTGTAACGAAAAAAAATACTGAGGGCGGAATTCTCCATGCCTTAGAGCACTTCCAATTGATTTGATGAAATGCCCTCGCTTGGAATTTTAAGACATCGCTTGCGATCCTTTTCAAAAAAGCCCAGCTGTGGTACACTAATACCACGGAACCTCCCTTTTATAAAAGGGGGCTGTTACGGATTCGACAGGCATTGTCGAGCCTGAATTGCGCTTCGCAGGTTACGTCTGCGTTAAAACGTTACAGTTAAATATAACTGCTAAAAACGAAAACACTTACGCTTTAGCTGCCTAATAACAGTTTAGCGTGATCCTCCCGGCATCGCCCATGTGCTCGGGTCAGGGTCTCAAATTTAGTGGGATACGCTGAAACTTTCCGTCTGTAAGCTTCAGAAGAGATCATCAGACTAGCAAAATCAGCAGCCTGTCATTCGGCGGTTGATCTCGCGAAAACTTAAAGTAGAACTGACTATGAGCGTAGACTTTTGGGTAGCGAGATGTTTGGACGCGGGTTCGACTCCCGCCAGCTCCATTGGTAGTTTTCACCACTTTTCACTAAGCGTCAAAATCCTTTTAGATAAAGGGTTTTGACGCTTTTTTTTGGGAGTTTTTAGCGAATAAGACTTTTCGGTTCTACAATATTTAGTGTTGGTGGAAAATCTCCGATTTTCTTCCAACACTTTTTTGTATGCGAAGTATAAAAAAAGAGATACCCAAATTGATAGAATGAAGTCGACTAAAACACACTCACCAAGAAAGGGATATCTCCATGGACTATTCTACAAGAATTTTAACTGGTTTAACAGATGAAAACCTATTTTTTGATAC
>NZ_JBMHFB010000015.1:0-34597 GCF_049166715.1 Enterococcus infantis
AGTAAGAATAGTGTGGTGGCGATAGCGGGAAGGATACACCTGTACCCATGTCGAACACAGAAGTTAAGCTTCTTAGCGCCGATTGTAGTGCCGGGTTGCCCGGTGTGAGAGTAGGACGTCGCCACGCAAGTTGAACCGTTACGTATTCTCGTAGCGGTTTTTTTGTTGTTCAATTTAAGAAAATAGGTTTATAAAGGTTCTACAATATTATGTTTATTAGTTAATCTGCTTTTCTTGAATTGCTTATAATAGCCTTTTTTTAATAACTAATGATAAAATATGAGAGTGATAGCATGAGGAGGATGAAAGATGGCGGATGAATATAAAGAAGCTAAAGGACATAGCGTTGCTTCTTCAGAAACAAACTCTTTTGAAGAAATAAAAAAACAAGCATCAGAAAATATCGGTCAGATGCTCCAAGACTTGCGAGCCTTTGAAATTGCGATTAAATTTGAAAAGATTCCCGAAATCTATCGTATATACAATGGCCGTTTGCATGAAGAACTGGATCGGACTTCAAATCAAAACCATGAGATTGATCGGTTATTAGCACAAAAGCTGCATGACAGTTTTATGGAGCAATTTCCCTTCATGGTCCATACAGAAAAAATTTCGGAAACCTTGAATTATTACCAGTTAAGTGAATACTATCACGAACGTCCTGTAATTGGGATTGATTCTTCTATTCCGGAAATCTTTGTGATTCCGAAAATTGATCAAGAATGGCAGCAATATATGAAAAAGGCTGATGGAACACTACCCAATGAAGAAATTGTTGGAGCAGAAGAACAAATTAATCAGCTTGAAGCAAAAGCAATTGCTGCAAAATCCGAAATTGCAAAAATCGACGATGAATTACGGGAACTAAAAAATCAGGAAGCAGCAATTGAAAATACAAAAGGTTTTTTCAACCGCGGAAAAGTTGATGAAGAATTAGAGCCGCTGCTGCGTCGCCGACAAGATTTGGAAAAGTCTCGTGAGACATGGATTCCCTTCATTGAAGATCGCCAACTAACTGCAACAAATCGTCGCCAAATCGAAGCGCACATCAAAGAACTGCGCTTGAAAAGAGCGATTGTTGAAAAGGAAAGGCGGTTATTAGATAAGTATTATGGCGGACTTTCTGAGATGACACAGCAGCTGCAGCATTTTTTGGCTGAGTATTTGGAACCGCAAGAGGGGGTAGCTGAAATTGACTGATCGAGCGAAGGATGATATCCAAACAGGGAATGAGGAAGCACAACTGTCAAACCAAACGGAAAATCACCAGATTGGTGACTTAGAAACGAAAACAGAGAAAATAGCAACGGATTACTCCAACCTTGAAAAAGAGGAAACAAATCAAACGGATGCTGAGGGTGCTGGAAAGAAGGTAGCTGAGGAAACCACGGATTTCAGTGAAACTATCAATGACTCAGCTACGCAACCCGGGACGCTGGAAAATGAAAAAATCACGACTGAGATTCCTCGTTCCACAGAAGCAGAACTATATTCACAAAATAAACAAGCGGATCATGCTGAAATTCAGCGATTAATTGGAAGTGCAGAGCAAGAGCTGGCTGACCTAAAATTGCGTAAATCATTGATGGAAGCTGATTTTTCTCAATTATTGGAAGAATATCGCCGCCTAATCTTGCCTCAAGTCGAAATTTCTGTGATTGCCAAGAAAACACTATTGGAGTACTTCAGTTATGAACTATTGAAGCCGTTGCATTCAATTGATCTGCGACAAGGAGACAGCTACGGCTATTGGGAAACCAAGCATTTCAGTATCAGATATGGACTAGATGAAAATGAAAATTTGGCATTGAGTTTTAAAATGAAACCTATTGATCCACGCTTTACGACTGATTTCATGAATTTTATGACAGTGCAACCGGAAGCAATGGCGATTACAGTTGAAGATGAGCAAGTTTTGGAACTGATTCGGCTGTGGCACGTTGAGCGAGTCTTCTCTTTAAACCAGCTGTCTTTGATTAATTATGATCTCAATCAACTGTTGGCTCATTTCAGAACGTTGGGCTTTAACGTCGAACCGAGTCTTTTGGACAATGCTCGACCGCTACAGGTTCATTTGGAAAGTGAGTTTCCATTGAAGCAAGCTGTTCTCGATGACATCTTTATTACTGCGATGGAAAATCCAATGTATGATTTTGATAAGCAAACCGAACAACGGTATCGAATACTGTTAGACCAGGAACAGAGTCTGACTATTGGAGTTGGGGAATCAGACCATACCAGTCTTTTTATCGATTCTAACAATCGCCGACGTTCCCTTTTAGACTTTTTTACCAGTTATTCTTTCTTAGTACCGTTAATGGTTCGTCAAGGATAATCAAATCATTTTTTGCGACTGCGGAAAGGACTTCGAAAGTTGAAGTCCTTTTGGGGTCGCTATTTTTGTAAACTAAACGATATCTTTCAGAAAATACCTCCAAAGTATGAAGTATTTTCAGCTTTTTTCTGGCATAATAAAGGAAATGTCAGAAAAAAGAAAGAGTGTTGGGAATGATTATTGATTTTGTTGTATTGACGCTATTGTTCGGGATTGGTATCTTAGCGGTTAACCTTGTGGCGATGGTGCTGCAAAAAGGTGCCCATTGGAAAGGAATACTCACCTTGACGATTGGGGAGCTGGCTGTGATGGCGGGCTTCTTATATGTCGCCTTACCTAGTAAAAATTTAAGCTCCTTGTTGTGGTATAACCTGTGGGGAGCGCTGGCGGCAGTCCTTTTAGCTGCCCTTTGTTTGAGTGTTGCAAAAGCCGGAAAAACGCTGCGAAAAAACTTTCTGAAGCCGGGCGTTAAACGAGCCGATGTCACGTTTGACGGACAGCTCCATGCGGGAAAGCTGGGGAAATTATTTGCAGTGATTGCGGCTTTAATGGTGCTCTTGTTTGTGGTCTCTAAAATCACAGCAATTACTTCCATTGACGAAGTTTATTCGTCGATTCCCGCTAAAACTGAGGTCAAGGCTGAAGTACTGAGCTCGACAAAGGAAACACCGATTGCCATTGCGCCTGATATGGCAAAACGAAAAATGCTCCAAAAATTCTCCGTGATACCTAACTCCAATATGTTTACTTTAGATGGGATCACAGCTCAAACCATCAAAGGTGAGTACGTTTACGTCGCAACAGTGGAGTACAATGGCTTTTTCAAATGGCTGAAGCTGGGGGAGATTCCCGGATACTTTAAAATCAGTGCAACAGATATCAATGCACAGCCAGAATTTGTCAAAGAACCGCTGAAATATACCCCGTCAGCCTTTTTTGGTGAAGATGCCGGCCGGAAAATTTATGCGGCCTTTCCCGGGTTTGCTGCCTATGGAAAAATCAATCTTGAAATTGATGAAGAAGGAATCCCTTTTTACGTCCAGACTTTATACAAAGAATACGGTGTCACAGGTTTGATGCACTATGATGATTTCAAAACGGCAGTGCTGAATGCGCAAACTGGTGAAGTCAAGCTGTATGATAGTGAGAAAGCACCAAGTTTTGTGGATGCACCGATTACTTCAGCGGCGGCCAACAGTATGAATGAATTTTTCGGACGTTATGGTCAAGGCTGGTGGAACCAGTTTATCTTTGGGGCTAAAAAGGATGTTAAGGTACCTACCAATAATGGTATTTATGCTTCCGGTCAGATTACTCCGATGTTGAGTAAAGAAGGGCAGCTGAATTATTTCACCGATTTTACCAGCGGTGATGATGATCAGGATTCAGCCTTGGGATATTCCTTGATTGATGCTCGTAGCGGCCAGTTAACCTATTATCGCGATCCAGAAGTTGGGATCATGGATAGCGATGGTGCAATTTCCATTGCAGCAAAGATTTATCCTGAGAAAAAATGGGATGCCGAAATGCCGGTACTTTATAACATTGATGGTGTTCCGACTTGGATTGTTTCTTTGATGGATACAAAAGGTATTTTTAAAAAGTACGTGTATATCAATGCGGTAGATAATGATATCGTCGTGGATGCAGAAAATGCTCAGAATGCCCTGGATGCGTATCGCATTGAGCTATCCACAAAAGGTAGCAACAATAGCAGCACGGAAGCGGATTTACTGGCAGAGAAAAGCGGCATCGTTCAGCGGGTAGTCATCTTAACTAGTGGGGGCAACACCGTTGTTTCTTTCCTTTTAGAAAATGAACAGACCGTATACAGTGTCAACTCCAACAATAGTCCCTATGCAGTATTTATCAAAGAAGGCGATAAGGTGACCTTTAAAGCCAATCTCACTGCGGATCAGACTGCGGCTAGTATCCAAGATTTGTCAGTCGCCGGACTGGGCAAGGAGTAGTAATCGGCGGGGCGTCGTGTTCTTCACGTCGTCTTGCTAGCTTAGAATATGAAAAGAGCGTTGTGAAATGAAAAATAAAAAGGGAATTCTCGGCAGTTTAGTCGTATTGATGTTACTTGGTCTGCAGGTCATTTTTTCCGAAAATAAGGAAGCTCCGCAAGACACGCAAAATCAAGCAAATTCACAAGTAAAAGAGGCGTCAAAAAATTCAGCAACACCTTCAATATCGGAAAAGGGCCGGCCTTCTTTTTCATCATTAAAAGCGGCAAGTCCTGACTTAATGGTTGAGGATGTAGATTTAACAGATCCACCACGTTTTCAAAAAATAGCTCTCTCTGATATTCGAGGGGTAGATGGCGATACCTTTGTTTTCTATATAGGAAAAAAAGAATACCGACTGCGATTGTTAATGGTGGACACACCGGAAAGCGTCAAGCAGGGGATGGCGCCTGCTCCCTATGGCAAAGAAGCCTCCTCATTTACCAAAAAACAGTTGCAGCAAGGAAATATAAGCATTGCTTTTGATAGTGGCGAAGTAAAAGATCGCTATGATCGCTATTTAGCTTATGTCTTTGTAGGAGACCGCTCACTACAGGAGTTGTTGTTGGAAAATGGATACGGTATCCTGCGCTATCTGAACGCTGGCGGAGACACCTACCAAAAAGAACTGGCTTCTTTTCAGGAAAAGGCAATGAAACAAAAGGCTGGCGTTTGGGACAGTAGCGGCTATGTAAAACAAACCAAGCGCTATTACTATTTCGAATACGAAGACCAATGAAGCAGGAGCTGAACAAGAAAAACGCTGGAATAAAAAATGTTGTGATATCAATCATTTTTAAGCCGTAAACGGCGAAGATTACCGTATGTAATAAGAGAAAAAGTGAATGACTCAGATTTCCTTGATGAAATCAAGGTTAGTCAGCCTTTGAAATTTTTAGCAATGAAAAGCCGACGATCTTCCAATGATTTACATGGAAGATCGTCGGCTTTTGGCGCCTCACGGACGGTGACGCAACTACTGTCACAGCCTGTTTCTTTTCATCGTGCAAGAGGTTGACTAGACTATCGTCCCCCCTTTTTCTGCTTATTCTTCGCTGAGAATAATTCTGGTGACTTGTTCTAAAAATGCTTCCTCACTCAGTAGATTTTCAGGATCTTGATCATTTCGCAACTTTTGATCTTTTTGTCCATCGGTGAACTCATAGGTATTGTCGGTGTTCAAAAAGATGAAATAATCTTTTTCTCCTTCCACGTAAAGAACTTCTTTACGATCGGGGTATTCAACACTAACGTCCATCACTGTGATCCCGGAAATTTTACTTGTGAGATAGTCTTCAGCTTGTTTTAATGTGAGAGCCATCTCTATCGCCTCTTTTCATGATTCATTTTACCACTTATGAAAAAAAGTAGTGCAAAAAAAGTTTTATAATAACGAATAAGTTGAAAAAAACAGCCTGGTTTGATTCGAAAAATACCATCCCTCAAAAAAAATAAGAAAAACATAAGCATAACACTTTCATTTGATTTCGTTTTACAATACAATGATTCTAAATTGGTATCTAGCTGATTGCTGATTTATCAATAGTTTTTTCTTTTCTATTTTCAATTAGAAAGTAGACTAATTTATTATTATGGAGGTAGGAAGTTATGTCATTGATTGGAAAACAAGTTGAGGAGTTCAAAACACAAGCTTATCATAACAATGAGTTTGTCGAAGTGAGCAACGAAAATTTCACTGGAAAGTGGAGTGTGTTGTGTTTTTACCCAGCGGATTTCACATTTGTCTGTCCCACAGAACTAGAAGATCTGCAAGAACAGTATGAAACGTTGCAACAACTGGGAGTTGAAGTTTATTCTTGCTCTACGGACACTCATTTTACCCATAAAGCTTGGCACGAAACCTCTGAAGCAATTGGCAAAATCAAGTACTATATGATTGGCGATCCATCTCATCAGATTGCTCGAATTTTTGATGTACTGGATGAAGAAGCTGGTTTGGCACAACGGGGAACATTTATCATCGATCCAGATGGTATTGTACAAACTGTTGAAATCAATGCAGACGGGATTGGTCGTGATGCCAGCGTTTTGGTAGACAAAATCCGCGCTGGCCAATATGTGCGGAGCCATCCTGGTGAAGTTTGCCCAGCTAAATGGAAAGAAAGCGGCGAAACATTGAAACCAAGCTTTGATCTGGTTGGCAAAATCTGAGCAAGCAGTATTACTGGACCGTCAGCCGCCTTAGGAGACGGTCCTTTTTGACAAGAAGGGTTTTGTTTGTACTAAGGCTTAGCCTGCACCAAAGCCTATCTTGTGAAATGACTTGCAGCTTTTTTAAAGCAGCGGTCATTGAAATTAACTACAGGGGGAAAAAACATGTTTGATAATGAAACAAAGGCCCAATTGGCTCAATATTTGGAGCTGTTGGAGAATCCTGTCGTCTTTAATGCTAGTTTGGGGGAAGATGAAAATTCACTGAAGGTCAGAGAGTTTTTAACCACCGTTGCGGCCATGTCTCCAAAAATCACAGTTACTGAAGAACAGCTGCAACGAACACCTAGCTTCGAGATCAATTCGCTGCAAGAAAAAAGTGGCGTCGTTTTTGCCGGGTTACCGATGGGGCATGAATTTACGTCATTTATCCTGGCTTTATTGCAAGTTGGTGGTCGCCCGCCAAAAGTTTCTGAGGAGATTGTTCATCGGATTCAAAAAATTAACGGCCCGCTGCATTTTGAAACCTTTGTCAGTCTGACTTGTCACAATTGCCCGGATGTGGTTCAAGCCTTGAATATCATGGCTGTTTTGAATCCTGCTATCAGTCATACGATGATCGAAGGCGGCGCTTTTCAAGAGGAAGTGACTGCAGGCAAAATCATGGCTGTACCAACGGTCTTTTTGAACGGAGAAGAATTTTCAAGTGGGCGGGCGACAATCGAGGAGCTTTTGGAAAAAGCTGCTGGCCCCCAAGCCGCTGATTCATTTGCGGATAAGGAGCCTTACGATGTCTTAGTAGTCGGGGGGGGGCCTGCAGGTGCCAGTGCGGCAATCTATGCTGCGCGAAAAGGGATTCGAACCGGCATGGTAGTGGACACATTCGGCGGTCAGGTCTTGGAGACACTGGGGATTGAAAATGTTATCGGAACCCCCTACACCGAAGGACCACAATTGATGCGCCAAGTAGAAGAGCATGTGTTGAAGTATCCTGTCGATATTATGAAAGGTCAGCGAGCAGCCGCAGTGAATAAAGGTGAAATGGTAGAGGTGACATTGGAAAATGGCGCCGTATTGCAAAGCCGAACTGCGATTCTTGCCACCGGAGCCCACTGGCGTAGTATCAATGTGCCAGGAGAAAAAGAGTTCAAAAATAAAGGAATCGCCTATTGCCCTCATTGTGACGGTCCGCTGTTTGCTGGCAAAAACATTGCCGTAATTGGCGGTGGTAATTCTGGAATTGAGGCAGCGCTTGATTTGGCAGGTTTAGCCGCTCATGTCTATGTGCTGGAATTTTTGCCGGAATTAAAAGCAGACCAAGTGTTGCAAGATCGTTTGTATGAGCTGGAGAATGTAACAGTGATCACAAATGCTGCAACGCAAGAGATTACCGGAAATGAAACTGTTGAAGCCATCACCTACCAGGACCGTCTGACTCAGACGAACACGACATTGGCAGTTGAAGGAGTTTTCATTTTGATTGGGTTGATGCCAAACACAGAATGGCTCTCTGATACAATTGAAATGAACTCCCGGGGCGAAATTGTGACTGACAAACAGGGAGCCACTTCGTTAGAGGGTGTTTTTGCAGCTGGTGATTGTACTGACAGTGCCTACAAGCAGATTATCATCTCGATGGGCTCTGGTGCCACAGCTGCGCTAGGGGCATTTGATCAGTTGATTCGCTCTGGTAGCCAGAAAAAAGAAACAGTCCAAAGCTAAGTTTCTGCTGTCTTTGAAGCGGGAGAAAGAAAATTGAGATTGTACTGAGTGTCGGCAGTGTTTTTGGCATTGTCAGAATTGATACACCATTTCGCCAGTGAAGAGCTTGCGGAATGGTGTTTTTTATAGTTGCTTTCTGTGAGGTATTACTGAAAAAGAGTTTTCGGCAAAAAAATCCGGAAGTTCTGGCATTTTTGATTTTCTTTTGTTATCATTATTTTACGAACAATTATTTGAATAGAAAAAAACGGTTGAGTGTAAGGCTTCAAGGATCGCGTTCTTCAAGGGGTGAGAAGAACATATTTGGAGTGCTTTTGATTTTGAAACGTACTTCGTCTTTGGAGTGCGTTTTTTTATTAGTATTTTTGAAAAAGCTCCGAAAAGATCGGTCTATAGCCGAGGCATAAACCTTAAAGGAGGGATAGAGAATGAAAGAAGCACTGGAGCGGATTGCGCAAGCAGAAGCAGCCAACGAGGATGCACAAAAAGAGCTTGAAAAGCAAATGATAAATTATCGGCAGGAAAAAGAGCAGGCTGTCGCGACCTTGACAGAAACTTTGAAAGCCGAACGAGTACAAACTCTCCAAGAAAAAGAAGCTGCCTTTAGCTTTGATTTGAAAACTGAGCGGGAAGCACTTCTAACAGAAGCTGACAAAGATCAATTGGCTTTTCAAGAAAACTATGATAAACGCCACGAAGCCATCGTAGCAGAAATCATCGAAAGGGTGAAAGGCACATATGGCAGTTAAACGAATGAAAAAGCTGTCAATCATTTGCCAAAAGACAGCAGAAGAAGAAATTTTGCGGCTGGCCCAAGAACTTCAACAGGTAGAAGTGGAAAATATCTTTGAAGACGAGGACAATTACGAGTGGCTAGCTACTTACTTCTCAGATGCCAAAGAGCAGGTGACCGACCTGACTGCACTGGAAAACGAAGTCCGTCATATTCAAGAAACGATTCGCTTTGTCAGGGATCACGGTTCTGCCAAAGAGAAAATCACGGAATTGAAGCGGGGCAATACCAATTTGGCAGTCTTTGAACAAAGTTTTGACCAGCGGCAGTTAGAGTCAGAACTTTATCAGATTGATGACTTGAAAAATCGTTGGGAGGCAAACCTTAGTGCAACGCGACAGTTTCAAGAGCAAGAAGACTGGGCCACTGATTGGCAAAGCCTTGACATTAGCAGTGAAGAAAGCCGTCTGAAGACCAGCGGCTATCTGTTGGGCACCGTCCCTAACGAACAATGGGAAGCTTTTTCTGAAAAGGTCAGAGGCTTAACCGCACTTTATTTGGAGTTCATTGCCACTAAGGAGAAAGAAACAGCTTTTGCATTGATCTTTTTAAGAAGTGCCGGTGATCAAGTGCATCGCCTGTTGCAAGATTTTGGTGGTCGAATTGAGACCCCACCTTATCGTGGTGAACCTAAGCTGATTTTGAAAGAAGCCAAAGAAAATCTGGCTATTCTGGCGACAGAACGAAAAAAACTCGCTGCTGAGATTGGCGCTAAAAAGAGCTTGGTGGCCGATTTGCAAAAAGCTGAAGAAGTTCTCTTGACTCGCGGAGAACGACAAGCGGCAAAAGCCGGGATTGTTGAATCCCGCTATTTGGCAGTCATTCGCGGCTGGATTGCTGAAAAAGACATTCCTTCTTTGGAGAAGCGCTTGGCGGAAGTATTTTCAGACAATCAAGTCTATTTATCTTTTGCTGACCCCACACCTGAGGAAATTGCGGAAAACAAAGCACCTACCAAGCTGGAAAACGGGAAATTGGTCGCACCATTTGAAATGCTGACAGAAATGTACAGCATTCCTCGGTACGATGAAATCGATCCGACACCGTGGATGATGCCATTTTACTTGGTGTTTTTTGGAATGATGGTGGCAGACTTTGGTTATGGGCTGCTGATGCTGGTAGTCACTACTGCTGCGCTAAAAGCGATGGTCCTTCCAAAAGGAACACAACGTTTCATGAAGCTGTTTCAGTATCTCTCAGTCTCAACAATCGCTTGGGGACTAATCTATGGTAGTTGTTTTGGTGTCGAAATGCCGTTTTATCTGTTGAGTCCTTCCAAGGATTTCATGGCGATTTTCGGGTTGTCCATGGTTTTCGGTGGGATCCAAATCTTTACTGGTTTGTTTTTAGCAGGAAAAGAGAACTGGAAGAAAAAAGACTATCTGGCAGCTATCAATCAAGGTTTTTCTTGGCAAGGAATTTTGGCTGGAATCTTGATTGCAGCAGCTGGCGCATTGGTGGTTAAGTCAGATACAGTTACGCTACTGGGGGCGCTTTTAGCTATCCTCTGCGCATTGGCTGTGTTGGTGACCTCTACTTTGTCAGCGGAATCCAAAGTAGGCGGCTTTTTCATGGGATTGTATGATCTTTATGGTATCACGAGCTATATCGGCGATTTTGTCAGCTATAGTCGTTTGATGGCACTGGGGATTTCCGGCGGGAGTATTGCGGCAGCATTTAATATGCTGGTGGGTTATATGCCACCAGCCGCTCGATTTACAGCTGGAATTGTGCTGATTATCATTTTACAGGGACTAAACATTTTCCTGTCTTTGTTGAGTGCCTATGTTCATGCGGCACGACTGCAGTATGTAGAGTTTTTTGGCAAGTTTTACTCCGGCGGCGGCAGAGCCTTTAAACCGTTGAAGCCGGCGGAAAAATATATGAATTTTACTGATGAAAATGGAGGAAAAGAGTAATGACTAAGTTTTTGATCGAAAATGGCGGGATGTTTTTTGCGATTTGCGGGATGGCAGTAGCCACCATCTTTTCAGGAATCGGATCTTCAAAAGGGGTAGGGATGACAGGTGAAGCTGCGGCAGCACTCACCACCAGCCAACCAGAAAAATTCGGACAGGCTTTGATCCTGCAATTGCTTCCGGGTACTCAAGGGTTGTACGGCTTTGTTATCGCATTTATGATTTACGGGTCATTATCCGGAGATATGACAGCAATCAAAGGTTTGGAATATCTGATGGCTGCGACACCTGTTGCGTTTACTGGCCTGTTTTCAGGGATTGCCCAAGGGAAGGTCGCTTCTGCCGGTATCCAAATTCTGGCGAAAAAACCAGAACACTTCTTTAAAGGCGTGATGTATGCAGTTATGGTGGAAATGTACGCCATCTTAGGTTTTGTTATTTCCTTCTTGTTGTTGGGCCAAATCTGACGACTGCGCCTGTAAAAAGATACGCGTTACCTGTGTTTAAAATGCCAGGAAGGTCGCGAAAGGAGGAACGTTGATGGATGCTATCCAAAAGATTATAGAGGAGATCGATGACCAAGCTAAACAAGAGCGGGGAGATTTTCAAGCTCGGGAGACAGCCGCTATTGATGAGTGGTATGAAGCTGAAGTCAAAAAAATCAATGAGACACATATCCAGCAGTTGGGGAAACAATCACGAGATCTGGAACAGAAATATAAACAGCAGCAGTCCCGCCAGCAAATGGAGATCAGACAAGAATCACTGGTGGAAAAACAAAGCTATTTAGATCGTTTGTTTGAAGAGGCCTATGAGCAAATGGCCGCTTGGGACCAAGAAACGATTCGCGCCTTTGCTGAGACCAGTTTGAAAAAATTGCCAATCAGTGACCATGCTCAGTTATTGCCGGCTGGCTCAAATGCAGTAGCAGCCCTCACCACTGACTTTGTCGATGAAGTCAACGAAACGCTTGCCTATACTCTTTTTCTGGGAAAGCCATTAGAAGGTACTGGGGAAGGGTTTGTGATTGATGTTGCCGGGATTCAATACAATTTTTTATATCGAGATCTTTTAAAAGAACTGCGAAGTACAACCGGCAGTGAAATGACACAAAAGCTGTTCGGATAAGGAGGAGAGCTTGTTATGGCTAAACAGATGTACCATCAATTGAATCCTCTGATCCGCTTGAAAGAAAACGAATTGTTGGCACCAGAAGTCTTTCAACAGCTGATTGCCGCCGAGGACTTTAAAAAGATCGAAGGAATCTTGATGCCGACTGTCTATCATCAATATCTTGATGCAAACTTTCAAAAAGACTTTGAAAAATCTTTAAATCAAGAGCTGTTGACTACCTTTGAAGAGCTGGCGGCAGCAGCACCGGATCGTAATTTAGTATGGGTTTATACGATGCGCTACACCCTTCATAATTTAAAGGTTTTTACGAAAGCCTACTATGTGAAAGAAAACTACGACCATCTGTATCTGCCAGACGGGATGTTTACTATGGATGAGTTGAAGCATGCAGTGGAAACAGGCATCTCCAGCGTGTTGCCAGAAAGCATTCTATACAGTATCGGAAGGGTCAAAGAATATATGGAAGAGTCCCATATTCTGCAAGGGATTGATGTTATTTACGATCGCCATTACTTGAAAGAACAACGGCGTTTGGGAGAAACATTGGGCTATCCAGAATTATTGGAGGAAATCATTGCCTTTATTGATTTGACCAATTTGACTACTGCATTGCGTTGCGTTGCGCAAGGTCGCAGCCAAGGCTTTATGTCCACGGTCTTATCCAGCTCAGGTAGTATCGAAAAAAGTCAGTGGATGTCTTTTGCTGAGCAAAGTTTGTCAGACTTAACGACGTTTATTCTTGAATCGGCTTATGGCGATCTACTGCTGCCAGTATTTGACGGCGAAAAAATCGACTTCGCCGGTTTAGATGTAATCAAAGACAATTATTTAACCAGAATGTATGAGCAGGCGCGTACCACAGCTTTCGGGCCTTTACCGCTATTAGCATTTTTGAATGCCAAAGATATCGAAATCAAAAACCTGCGTCTCATTCTGGTTGGTAAGCGAGCCGGTTTTACGAAAGAACAGTTGCAAGAAAGGATGCGGATGACCTATGACGTATAAAATTGGTGTCATTGGCGATAAAGAATCGGTGTTGCCTTTCAAACTGTTTGGGTTTACCGTTTGCTTTGCCGATGAAGGAAGTGAAGCAAAAGCTGCCCTGCGAAAATTGGCCTCAGAGGAGTATGGAGTGATCTATATTACCGAGGCCTGTGCTGCGACCATTAAAGAAGAGATTGAACGCTTCAATGGTCAATCCTTGCCGGCTGTTGTTTTGATTCCAAATCATGACGGCACGCTGGGCATCGGCTTGTCGGCGATTCAAGAGAATGTCGAAAAAGCAGTTGGGCAGAATATTTTATAAACAAGAGGACTGTTTGTTTAGAATTTGAAATCAGACGGTTCCTGACAATTAAGAAAGTGCAGAAGAGACAAGGCGCACGGCAACTCCTTTGCATTTTCCTCAACACATTCGGTAAGGAGCTGAAAACGTGGAAATCGGAAATATCATAAAAGTTTCAGGTCCATTGGTAATGGCTGAAAATATGGGACACGCCAGCATTCAAGATATTTGTTATGTGGGCGATCTGGGAGTCATCGGTGAGATCATCGAAATGCGAGGAGACGTCGCATCTATTCAGGTCTACGAAGAAACTGCCGGTATCGGTCCCGGAGAACCGGTTCGTTCGACAGGGGAAGCCTTGTCAGTGGAACTGGCACCAGGGATTATTTCTCAAATGTTCGACGGCATCCAACGACCATTGGATCAATTTATCAAGCAAACACAGAGTAATTTTTTGGCAAGAGGCGTGCAGCTGCCTGCGTTAAATCATGAAAAAAAATGGCATTTTGAAGCAACCGCAGCTGTCGGTGCCCAAGTGAGTGCCGGTGATATCGTGGGAGTCGTACAGGAAACAAAAATTATTCAACATAAAATCATGGTACCAAATGGTATCAGCGGAACCATCAAGGCCATTGAATCTGGCGCTTTCACTATCGATGAATCCGTCTATACGGTAACAACGGCTGATGGAGACAAGTCTTTTACCATGTTACAAAAATGGCCGGTACGTCGGCCCCGTCCGGTAAAAGAAAAGCTTAACCCTGATGCCCCAATGATTACCGGACAACGAGTTATCGATACGTTTTTCCCCGTTACAAAAGGCGGCGCGGCAGCTGTTCCTGGTCCTTTTGGTGCCGGCAAAACTGTTGTGCAGCATCAGATTGCCAAATGGGCCGATGTTGATTTGGTCGTTTACGTTGGCTGCGGAGAACGCGGAAACGAGATGACCGATGTTATGAACGAATTTCCAGAACTAATTGATCCTAATACTGGCGAGTCGTTGATGGAAAGAACCATCCTCATTGCCAATACCTCCAATATGCCGGTAGCAGCTCGGGAAGCTTCCATCTATACTGGGATTACGATTGCGGAATATTTCCGTGATATGGGCTATTCTGTTGCCATCATGGCAGATTCCACTTCTCGCTGGGCAGAAGCCTTGCGGGAAATGTCAGGCCGTTTGGAAGAGATGCCCGGAGATGAAGGCTATCCTGCTTACTTGGGTTCTCGTCTGGCAGAGTATTATGAACGAGCAGGTAAAGTAATCGCGCTGGGTCAGGAAGGCCGCGGAGGAAGTATCACAGCCATTTCAGCTGTCTCTCCTTCTGGTGGGGATATCTCAGAGCCGGTTACCCAAAATACGCTGCGGGTCGTGAAAGTGTTCTGGGGCTTGGATTCTACCTTGGCACAACAACGGCATTTCCCTTCAATCGACTGGCTGCAAAGCTATTCGCTATATTCCACAGAAGTCGGTCAATACCTGGATCAGCAACTGCAAGTGGATTGGTCTGATCTGGTGACTGAAGCGATGCGAATGTTGCAAAAGGAATCAGAATTGCAGGAAATCGTGCGTCTGGTGGGAATTGATTCCCTATCAGAAAAAGACCAAATGCTTTTGGAAGTCACTAAATCCATTCGGGAAGACTACCTGCAGCAAAACGCTTTTGATGATGTGGATACCTTCACCTCTCGAGAGAAGCAGTTTCAAATGCTCAGTAACATTCTGACATTTGGCAAAGAAGCAACTCGGGCACTGGATTTGGGTTCTTACTTGAGTGAAATCATGCAAGGAACCACTGCACTGCGGGATAAAATCGCTCGGATGAAGTATGTTCCGGAAGATCAATTAGCGGCCATCCATGCATTAGAACAAGAAATTAAAACCACCATCAAAAACATTATTCAAAAAGGGGGCATGACCAATGATTAAGGAATACAAAACAATCGGCGAAGTCGTAGGCCCTCTGATGGCTGTTGATAAAGTTTCCGGAGTGAAATACGAAGAGTTGATTGAAGTTCGACTTCAAAACGGCGAATTGCGAAAAGGTCAGGTCTTAGAGATTCAAGAAGACAAAGCGCTTGTCCAGATTTTTGAAGGAACTGCCGGTATCAATTTGCGGGACTCAGCGGTGCGCTTTTTGGGTCATCCTCTGGAATTGGGTGTATCTGAAGATATGATTGGGCGGGTTTTTGACGGTTTGGGACGCCCTAAGGATAACGGGCCAGAGATTTTGGCAGAAAAAATGCTGGATATTAACGGCGAAGTTATCAACCCGATGGCACGGGATTATCCCGATGAGTTTATTCAAACCGGTATCAGTTCTATTGACCACTTGAACACACTGGTGCGGGGCCAAAAGCTGCCGGTCTTCTCCGGTTCAGGTCTTCCCCATAAAGAATTGGCGGCGCAGATTTCCCGACAGGCGACTGTCTTGAATGCTGATGACGATTTTGCGGTGGTATTTGCCGGTATCGGGATTACCTTTGAAGAAGCGGAATACTTCATGGAAGACTTCCGTAAAACCGGAGCTATCGATCGATCAGTCGTCTTTATGAACTTAGCCAATGACCCTGCCATCGAACGGATTGCAACGCCTCGTATGGCATTGACAGCCGCTGAATACCTGGCCTATGAAAAAGGGATGCACGTACTGGTTATTATGACGGATATGACCAATTACTGCGAAGCCTTGCGGGAAATCTCTGCCGCCCGCAGAGAAGTTCCTGGTCGTCGTGGTTATCCAGGCTATCTCTATACCAACTTGGCTACGTTGTATGAACGTGCAGGTCGGATTAAAGGCTTGAAAGGCTCAGTTACTCAGATTCCAATCTTGACCATGCCAGAAGATGATAAAACCCATCCAATCCCTGATTTGACAGGTTATATCACTGAAGGACAGATTATTTTGTCCCGGGAACTCTACAAGAGCGGGATTAAGCCACCAATCGATGTCTTGCCTTCTTTGTCTCGTCTGAAAGACAAGGGGACAGGCGCTGGTAAGACTCGAAAAGATCATGCTGCCACCATGAATCAACTGTTCTCGGCCTATGCCCAGGGAAAACAAGCCAAAGAACTGGCGGTAGTTTTAGGGGATTCTGCCTTGTCGGAAGTCGACAAAATCTACGCGAAGTTCGCGGAGCGTTTTGAAGCGGAATATATCGATCAAGGCTATACGACCAATCGTGATATTTTTGAGACGCTGGATTTGGGATGGAAATTATTGGACATCCTGCCACGGACTGAATTGAAACGAATCAAAGACGAAATGATTGATGAATACTTGCCGGATAAGAAGGTGTAGTCGATGGCGAAACTGAATGTCAATCCGACCCGAATGGAATTGGCACGACTTCAAAAGCAGTTGAAGACCGCCAAACGGGGACACAAGCTGTTAAAAGACAAGCAAGATGAATTGATGCGTCAATTTATTTTATTGGTCAAAAAGAATAACCAGATGCGAAAAGAAGTGGAAACAATGATGGAACGGGCGATGCGAGCGTTTCGTCTGGCCAGTGCCACCTTGAATTCTGCTTTTATCGAAGAGCTGTTTATTTTACCGGCAGCCCGAGTCGAGCTGGAGTTAGATCAAAAAAACATCATGAGCGTGGAAGTTCCAGTGATGAATTTTCGCTATGACGAGTCCTTGGTAGAAACACCTATCGAATATGGCTACCTGAACTCAAATGTTCCCCTGGACAATTCGATTGATCGTTTCACAAATGTGCTGCCGCAGCTTTTAGAACTGACAGAAATCGAAAAAACCTGTCAATTGATGGCGGGTGAGATTGAAAAGACCCGTCGTCGTGTCAATGCGCTGGAGTACATGACGATTCCAGAATTGGAAGAGACGATTTATTATATCAAGATGAAGCTGGAAGAAAATGAGCGGGCGGAAGTCACGCGAATGATCAAAGTGAAAAATATGAATCGTACCTGATGATGTGAACAAGCGCCCACCGATGATGCAAGGATTGCCGGTGGGCGTTTGGCTTTATCGGGATTTTCGATTTTTACTTGCTTCTTTTTCACCCCTTCGCTATGATGAATTACAAAACCTGTTGTGATAAGGAGTAAGACATGAAAAAACGATACAGCGGCTTTGATTTGAACGTTCCCCAGTTAATCACTTTCGGCTTTGCAGCATTGATCTTGGCGGGGGCTTTTTTATTAATGCTGCCGATTTCTAGCCAAAGTGGGGAGTGGACGCCATTTATTGATGCGTTGTTCACGACCACTTCTGCAACCTGTGTGACAGGGCTGACAACGCTAAATACTGCCGAACATTGGAATATTTTTGGGCAGTTGGTAATTATCATTTTGATTGAGATCGGCGGTTTGGGATTTATGTCGATTCCAGTGATGTTTTACTTTATTTCCCGAAAAAAAATCAGTCTAAGTACTCGAATGATACTGCGAGATTCTCTAAATATGGAGACTAGTGGGGAAGTGGGCTTGATGCGGTATATCTTAAAGACAGCCTTTTTGATTCAGTTTATCGGGATGGTGTGTTTTGCCATCGATTTTGTTCCTCGTTATGGTTGGTCAAAAGGATTGTGGTTTAGCTTCTTCCATGCAATTTCAAGTTTTTGTAATGCGGGTTTTGATTTGTTTGGTGACAGCATGGTCGGCTTCCAACAAAATCCTTGGGTCTTGGCTATCGTGATGGCATTGATTGTCGCTGGTGGTCTTGGATTTTTAGTGTGGTATGACCTGATGGGATTGAAAAAGAAGCGCCGCATGAGCCTACACTCCAAAATTGCATTGGTGACAACTGGTTGTCTGCTGTTATTCGGCACGCTGGGATTTGTGGTGACCGAAAGCTTTGGTACGTCCCTTGTGGAAAGTGATAGTTTTGTGGACCGCCTGTTCAATACGCTGTTTATGGCGGTGACGCCGCGGACTGCCGGGTATTATTCTATTGATTATTTTCAAATGACCCATGCCGGTTTGATCTTGACAATGGTGTTGATGTTCATTGGTGGGACTTCTGGCTCGACAGCGGGGGGCTTGAAGACGACTACGTTTGGTGTATTGATTTTGAAGGTGAAGAGTATTTTCAAAGGCAGAGAACATGCTGAATTTGGCGATCGGACAATTCGTGATACGGCAGTTAATCGTGCCTTGACTCTTTTCTTTATAACCTTGACCCTGTGCATCTTGGCCACAATGATTCTATCTGTTACAGAAAAGATACCGAATGTTGATCAGTTGGGCTTAGAGTATATCGCCTTTGAAGTCATCTCTGCGTTTGGAACGGTGGGCCTGACGATGGGCATCACGCCATATTTGTCGATTGTCGGTAAAATCGTGATTATTTTAATGATGTTTATCGGCCGAGTAGGAATCATGACCGTCGTTTTCTCACTGATTAAAAAATCTCAGCAAACATCCAATTTCAAATATCCGGAAGAATCCGTCATGATTGGCTGAGTTAAATGCGCCCGCTATGACTAGTGAGGGCCGATTGAGAAGCCTGTGATACAAATAAGGGGCTGTGATAATAGTAGTTAAGTCACCTCCTATGAACCGAACAATACTAAACGTGAGACCCCAAAAGCCGATTAGCTTCCAATGATTTTAATGGAAGCTAATCGGCTTTTCATTGCTAAAAATTTCAAACACAGACTTTCCTTGATTTCATCATGGAAAGTCAGCATCATTCATTTTTCTCTTTACACATATGGGTATGTTCTCTCTTCGAACTAAGACATAAAAAAGGGTCACAAATTTTTCTCATCCGTATATTTTTACTAATTGTGGTTAAATATCTACTGTTTAGCACTTGAAAATTACTTTTGTCACATTTCCTTTAAGTGACGAAGATTAGGCTTCGTTAAAAAACTCCGTCAAAGAGATCCGGCTGAATATAGAGATCTTTTGCAGCTGTTTCTTTGCTTTCTTTAAGGGCCACTTTTTTTAAAGAAGTCTGATCTGTTTTAGTAAGGAGCTGGCGAGCTTTTTTGGAATCTGTCAGCCACGTTCGGACTTCTTCTGCAGATAATAACAAAGGCATCCGATCGTGGATAGGGGCCACCAGCTGATTGGGAGCTGTCGTCAAAATTACCGATTCAATCTGATCCTCAGTTGGACGATACAAGCCAGCTGCAAAGAGTAATTTGCCATCTGTCGCTGAAAACAGGTAGCGCTGCTTTTTTTCATCCCATTCATAAAAGCCGGTCATGGGAAAAACACAGCGATGGGCAGAAAAGTGTGGATTGAAAGTCGGCTTTTCCAACAACGTTTCGCTGCGGGCATTGATCAATAATTGCTTGGAGTCTTTTCTTGAAAAGCCCCAGCGAGTCACTGCCAAACGAAATTGACCATCTGCGCCAACAGCATAGGTCAAAACTCCTTCTGAGGGTCTTTTTTCGGAAGGGGTTGGATCATCACTTTTTAAAATCAGCTGATAAGCTTTCAGTAATTCTTCACACTGAGGATCCAATAAATCCAACAGATAGCGTCCGCACATGGTGTAGCCTCCTTTGTTAACAAATACAATCGGGCAGCAAACGCAGCTGGCACTCTTTTACCAATTGTCGAGTTCCACTACTCTCGGGTTCCCAAATGCCCCTTCATTTTAACAGGTTTTCACCGTATAATGAATCGAGGTGTTTTAAATTGATAATCAAAAGCCTAAAGCAATTATACGAGGTGTTGCTAGCCGAGCAAGGACCCTCGGGCTGGTGGCCCGCTGACAGTAAAGAAGAGATTCTCTTAGGTGCGGTCCTCGTGCAAAATACAAATTGGCAAAATGCGGCTTATTCTTTAGAAAATCTAAAGCAGCTGACGGCTTTTTCTCCCACTAAGCTGGCTTCATTAGATCAGGATACTATCATGGAGGCAATCCGTCCTAGTGGTTTTTATCGCAATAAGAGTCGCGGAATTTATGAGTTGTTGCGCTGGTTGCAAAAATGGAATTTTGAGTATTTGACAGCGGCGGACACTCTGAACAATGAGCTGCGAGATGAATTGTTGTCTCTTCATGGAATCGGCCAGGAGACAGCCGATGTATTGCTGCTGTATGTCTTTGATCAGCCGGTTTTTGTCAGCGACACCTACGCTCGTCGCCTGTTTGAAAAATTGGCGCCAAGGACCAGTTATCCCACCTATCAAAGTTTGGCAAGAAAATTACCACAAGCTCAAATGGCAGCATTCAGTCTGGCAGAAGCACAGGATTTTCACGGTCAGATTGATGAATTCGGAAAACTTTGGCTGCGAGGCGGTGATCGGTTTTTTGACAGCTTTTTAAAAGATTTTTAAATAGAACTGGAGGACTAGTGGATGAGCAAGTACCTGGAAATCACACATATGGAGAAAGAATTTCCCTTTCGTTCCTTTTTAAATGATGGCTTGGCAATCACCTATCCCCATTTCCATAAAGAAATTGAAATCATCCACACCAAAAAAGGGAAAGTGAATATTGGGGTGGGCGAATCGCTGATTGAATTGGCAGAAGGGGAGACCTATTTTTTCTCAAGCGGTGTTCCTCACTATTTTTTGGCTTCTCCGGATAGTGAACGGTATGTCTTTCAATTTGATTTGATGATGTTCGATGAAGTCAATTTGCGCCAGACAGGTGAATGCAGTCTATTTGATTTATTTGAAAAAGGGGAGCCTTTGAGCCGTAATTGGCCGGCAGCCTTCTCTCGAAAGATTACTCGGCTATTGCTGGAGCTTTACCAGGCAGTTGAAGAAGACAGCCTGGGGGATAAATATCGCATCACTGCTTTATTGCATCTTCTTATCGCTGACTTTTATCGCGAGCTGCCGCAAAAAAGGGAAGCCATTACTGTGACTCAACCGGCAGCAGTGAAGTATCAAGAGACACTCGATCAATTGAATCTCGTCTTTGATCTGGTAGAAAATCACTACCAGGAGAGCTTGACACTGGAGGATGCCGCAAATGCAGTCGGTTTTTCACCGTACTATTTTACCCGTTTCTTTAAAAAGAATACCGGTCAGACCTTTACTCAATTTTTGACAGATTATCGGATCAATCAAGCGAAGTTCATCTTAGCCAATGAGAAAATTCCTATGGTGGAAGTAGCTGAAAAAGCTGGATTTGCCAGTGTCAAAACATTCCACCATGTGTTCAAAGACAACGTAGGCCTTTCACCATTGAAATATCAAAAAACAGTTCTCAACAGTTAAACACACTAAAAAAAGGCAAAGCCTCTTTCCCCCATCTTTTATGGATTCGAAAGGCTTTGTTTTTTTACTTGCGCAATATTCGGGAATAATGGTGATTTATCTGGGAAGAATTTCTTTGGACCCCTGACTATAATAAGGGTATCAAAAAGAAAAAGCGTTTCCACAACGGATTTCATCTTAAGTGAAAGTCATGATGACAAGCGCATAAAAACGAAAACGAACGTTTCAAAATGACAAGTTTTACTGAGATATACGGTGGGAATCAGACGGCAGTTTTGACTGGATGATTAAAAGATTTCTACTATGTATCAAACCCTTGTATTTTGAAATGAAATCTCAGGAGGTTATTTTATGACATTGAAAATTGGAATTATCGGGTGTGGCGGAATCGCCAATGGTAAGCATATGCCGGCATTGAAAACAGTGAAAGATGCAGAAATGGTGGCATTTTGTGATTTGATTGAAGAACGGGCGGAAAAAGCCGCTGTCGAGTTTGGTGCTGCTGAAGCGGCAGTTTATACAGACTACAAGGAAATGCTGGCAAATGAAGAACTGGATGTTATCCATGTTTGTACGCCGAATTCTTCCCATAGCCCAATTACTATTGCGGCTTTGGAAGCTGACTGTCATGTAATGTGTGAAAAACCGATGGCCAAAACCACTGAAGAAGCGCAAGCCATGATTGATGCGGCAAAACGTACCGGCAAAAAATTGACCATTGGCTACCAAAATCGTTATCGGACAGATTCCATGTACCTTCATGAAGCTTGTCAAGATGGCGAATTGGGAGACATCTATTTCGCAAAAGCCCACGCAATCAGACGTCGTGCAGTCCCAACTTGGGGAGTCTTTTTGGATGAAGAAGCACAAGGTGGCGGCCCATTGATCGATATCGGCACCCATGCGCTGGATTTGACCTTGTGGATGATGAACAACTACAAGCCAAAATACGTCGTAGGAAAAGCTTACCGTGAGTTGGCAGATACAAAAAATGCAGCAAATGCTTGGGGCCCTTGGGATCCTGAGAAGTTTACAGTTGAAGATTCTGCATTTGGATACATTGTTATGGAAAATGGTGCCAGCATCTTCTTGGAATCCAGCTGGGCTTTGAACAGCTTAGATGTCAAAGAAGCCAAAACCACCCTTTGTGGGAACAAAGGCGGTGCCGATATGAACAATGGCTTAACATTGAACGGTGAAAAACGCAGTCTGCTGTACGCCAATGATATCGAGCTGGAAACAGGTGGCGTTGACTTTTATGACGGAGCCGGATCTGATCCTGCTCACGTTGAAGCGCAAATGTGGATCGATGCCATCATCAATGACAAAGAACTGGTAGTAAAACCAGAAGAAGCAATTGTTGTGACTCAGATTCTAGAAGCAATCTACGAATCATCAAAAACCAATCAACCGGTATTTTTTAACAAATAGCCAATCTCACTCGGGACAGGCGCAAAACATGTGTCTGTCCTGCTAAAAGTGAAGAGGAGGAAGTTTAATGATGTCCAAACCCAAAATTGCCTTGCAACTATGGTCGATCAAAGAAGATCTTGCTGCTGATTTTGCCGGTACTTTGAAGAAGGTAAAAGAAAGCGGCTACGATGGTGTCGAGTTTGCCGGCTACAATGAGTTGAGTGCCCATGAGGTTCGTGAGCTGTTGGTGGCAAATGAGCTGGAAGCTGCTGCCAGTCATATTCCCTTTGAAAAGCTAACTGAAGATTTAACTGGGGTAATGGCTTTTGAAAAAACGATTGGTAATTCCCGCATCGTTTGTCCCTGGTTGAGTTTTGAAGACTATGCACAATGGAAAGCAGCATTTGTGAAGCTAGACGAAATCGGTAAAACGCTACAAGAAAACGGATTCAGCTTTTATTATCACAACCATGCCCATGAATTCCAGCAAGTAGCAGGTGTGGATCTTTTGCACTACATGACGGCTCACACATCTTATGTGAAGTTGGAAGTGGACTTGTACTGGTTGGCGCAAGCCGGAGTGGCTGTCGCTGAGTGGCTCAAGGATCATGAAACAAAAATCGGTTTGCTTCACTTCAAGGATTTGACTGCAGATCGTCGTGAAAGTACTGAGATTGGTCATGGAATTTTGCCAATGAAGGATTATCTGACTTTTGCCAAAGATCAGCAGCTACCGTGGTTGATTATTGAACAAGAGGCTTTCCAAGACTATTTGCCTTTGGAAGCTGCAAAAATTGATTGTCAGAATCTGACAGCATTAAGAGACGAGGTATACGCATGACTAAAGTAACAATATGGAATGAGTTTCGACATGAAAAGTCGGATGCCGAAGTACAGGCCATGTATCCAGAAGGTATTCATGGTCAATTGGCAAAATTTTTGGCTGAAGCTGGCTTTGATACGACGACTGCCACATTGGATGAACCGGAACACGGACTGACAGAGAGCGTTTTGGAAAAGACAGATGTATTGATTTGGTGGGGACATATGGCCCACGATGAAGTAGCTGATGAAATTGTTGAACGCGTTCAGCAACGGGTACTGGAAGGCATGGGACTAATCGTGCTTCATTCCGGTCATTTCTCCAAAATCTTTAAAAAATTGATGGGGACCAGCTGTGATTTAAAATGGCGGGAAGACAATTCCCACGCTCGTATCTGGACAGTCAATCCCAGCCATCCAATTGCTGCAGGTATCGGTGAGTATATTGACTTGGAAAAAGAAGAAATGTACGGGGAACACTTTGATATTCCAGCACCAGACGAGCTGGTCTTCGTCAGCTGGTTTCCAGGCGGTGAAGTTTTCCGCAGCGGCTGTACCTTCCGCCGAGGCAACGGCAAGATCTTTTACTTCCAACCTGGTCACGAGACCTACAACAGCTATTACAACGACAAGGTACAGCGAGTGATCGTCAATGCAGTTAACTGGGCGAAAGCAACTGAAAACAGCCGACCTTATTACGGTCATTTCAAAGCCCTTGAAGATTAATTTTTCAGCGATGCTCTTGATTTACTTATGAAAGACAAAGCGGAAAGCTTAACGACAAACAAAAAAGGAGTCCCAAATTATGAAATTAGGTGTATTTACCCCTTTATTTAATCAACTGTCATTTGAAGAAATGATTGCGATGGTAGCAAGTAAAGGACTGCAAACTGTGGAAATCGGCACTGGTGGTTCCCCCGGGGATGCTCATTTGAAAATTGATGAACTACTGGCTTCTTCTGACGCACGTAAAGAGTATTTAGCCAAATTAGCGGACAAAGGGTTGGAAATTTCTGCTCTTAGCTGTCACAATAATCCTATTTCACCGATAGTGGCAACAGCCAAAGAAGCCGATGAACTGCTTAAAAAGACCATCAAATTAGCCAGCTTGATGAATGTACCGGTGGTCAATGGTTTTTCCGGCATCTCCGGCGGCAATCCGACAGACACTCAGGTAAACTGGCCTACACTGCCTTGGCCAACAGAATACGAAGACAATTACAACTATCAATGGGAGCAAAAACTGATTCCTTATTGGAAGCAGATTAATACCGAGGCAGAGGCTGCTGGTGTCAAAATCGGGATTGAACTTCACGGGGGCTTTTTGGCCCACACCCCTTACACCATGTTGAAGCTGCGCGATGCAGCCGGTAAGGCCATAGGTTGTAATCTGGATCCTAGTCATTTATGGTGGCAAGGAATTGATCCGGTTGCAGCAGTTAAGATTTTAGGAGAAGCCGGTGCTATTCACCATTTCCATGCCAAGGATACGTACCTGGATCAAGATAATATCAACATGCATGGGTTGACAGATATGCAACCATACGACAACGTGAAAACCCGTGCATGGACTTTCCGTTCGGTAGGTTGCGGCCACGATTTGAAAGTTTGGTCTGATATTATCAGTGCCTTGCGGATTTACGGTTACGACTATGTACTGAGTATCGAACACGAGGATCCGATCATGTCAGTGGATGAAGGCCTGAACCGGGCAATCACGAATTTGCGTTCTGTTATGATTCAAGAGCAACCTTCTGGTATGTGGTGGGCATAGAATATGCCAGCAATAAAATCTATTAAGAAATCGAGTGAACAACTATGAATAAACTGAAATTGGCAGCTATCGGCTACGGTGGGATGGGTTCATATCATCTGGAGCACCTCCTGCCTACTGAAAAGGATCTGTTTGAGATTGTCGGTATTTATGATATTAAAGACGATCGTCGGACATTAGCAACTCAAAAAGGGTTGAAAGCCTACCAAGACCGTTCAGAATTGCTTTCTGATCCGTCTATTGATTGTGTCTTGATTGCAACCCCTAATGATAGCCACAAAGAAATTGCAATTGCTGCTTTGGAGGCAGGGAAACATGTAGTTTGCGAAAAACCGGTTGCGATGAATGCTGCTGAACTGCGTGAGATTATGGCAGTTGCTGAGAAAACCGGCAGAATTTTTATGGTTCATCAAAATCGGCGCTGGGACCCGGACTTTTTGATTGTCAAAGAACTGTGGGAATCTGGTGAAATTGGCGACTTGTTCCAAATCGAGTCTCGAGTTCACGGGGCAAACGGAATTCCCGGAGACTGGCGCCGTTTGAAACAACACGGCGGCGGTATGCTTTTAGACTGGGGCATCCACCTTTTGGATCAAATCATGTGGTTGGTAGACAGCCCATTACAATCGGTTACTGCTGACTTTAGCTATATTCTGGGCGAAGAATGTGATGATGGCTATATCACCTATCTGACTTTTGAAAACGGACTGCGGGTGATTACCGAAGTAGGAACTTCCAATTATATCAAATTGCCGCGCTGGTACCTCAAAGGGACAAAGGGGACTGCTGAGATTACCGATTGGGATCTTTCCGGTAAAATGGTGGTTGCCACCAATGCAGATGTTGCGGCACCGACACCGATTCAAGCGGGTGTGGGACTGACCAAAACAATGGCACCTCCTTCTGAAGAAGCCACCGAAACGTTACCTCTGCCACAAGGGAGCAACCTTTCTCAAAGCTTCTATCAAAACTTCTTTGATGTAGTGACAACAGGTGCTCAGCCGATAGTGAAAAACGAACAGGTTTTGAAAGTGATGGAATTAATCGATCATATTTTTGAAATCGTTGAAAGCCGTAAATAATCGTTAAGATAGGACTCCGTTAAACAGCTGGGAAGCTGCTTAGGGAGTCCTCTTTTAGCAGCCGGCTTGTGATAGACATCTTCAATAACTTTGACATTTAAGTGTCTCGGATTAGATCTATGAATATAGATAGGAGCTGGTTACAATAATGAACTGTCCCTTTTGTTCATCTGAACTGACACCAATTTTAGAAAATGAATTGGCACTGGGCTTTTATGATACCAACCCAGGTCACCTCAGGACACTTGCTGATTATCCCAAAAGCTCACAAAATTGATTATTTTGCTCTCAGTGTCGAAGAAAAATTAGCAATCGATGACCTGCTAATCAAAGGAAAGGCACTTTTAGAGACAACCTATCACCCAGAAGGCTACAATATTGGGTTTAACTGTGGGGAAGTAGCCGGTCAAACAATCTTTCATTGCCATTGCCACCTAATTCCCCGCTATTTCGGCGATACGGCACATCCCAAAGGAGGAATACGAGGCGCAGTGCCAAAGAAAATGAATGACTGCTTTTCTGATTGACCTGAAACTGCCATCGTTGGAGAAGTAAAACAGCCTTGTCTCCACTGATTTTCATCTCTGCCTTACGAGATTTTCGCTTTTTTAAGGAAATTGTGGCACCATAGAGAAGAATACCGGAATCGGACACGTCTTTATCAGCAAATCAGAAAGAAGGAAACGAATCATGGCTGATTTTTTTACGCTCTTCACCAAACCCCAGCAGTTTTTGCTGCTGCAAGCTTATGCAGATGAGATTATGACAGAAGAGGAACTGATGAATTTTGTCATGCAGGAAACCACCGATCAGCGCTTTGTCTTTATCTCTGATCAAAGGGTGTATGTGGTGACTCCAAATGTCTCACTGGATGACTTTTCCAAAGTTCTATTAAAAAAAGAGCAAGTGCAAGTCTTTGAAGCAGAGGAGGCAATTACTTTGCAGACACCAACTGAAACGTTGACTCTGCTGCTGGAAGACCAAAAAGATCTTCCAGGGCTGTTGGCAGATATTCAATATTTGTTAAGTCGTTAAGCAGCATCTAGCCAGATGCGAATGTTTGTTCTATTATAGATAATAAGCAGTACAACAGCCGTTTCTGCGAAGAGACGGTTGTTTACTGTCTAGTCGAAAGCTGTAAAAGTGACTTGCTCAGCTTTTGAATGATGTACATAGATTTTGGCCATAAGAGTAAAGGCGATAGGAGAGACTCATGAAGACACCGTTAACGATGCAACTGGAAGAAACTTTGTATGCTTACTGCCGGGAAAAAGGGGAGGCTGTCGTAGAAGAAGTGGGAATGCCCAACGATTTGGGAATCGTTGACACGTTAAGTTTACGGATTTTACCGGATCGAACCTTTGAATGGCGCTGCTTTGAGCTGAAAGTGACCAAAAGTGATTTTCGTTCCCATGCCAAGCTGTCATTTGTAGGTCACTACAATTACTTTGTCTTGCCAGCAGCTCTTTATCAGCAAGTGATTTCAGAAATTCCGGCAGAGGTCGGTGTCTTTACCTATCATAGCTATGCTGATCCAGACAATCACAGCACGCCAGGTTACTTGGTCTCCGAGAAAAAGGCCCATCGTCAAGAACTGCAGGTAAATCAGCAAGATCTGATCTATCGCCTGATTACTGCCCAAGCCCGCGAAGTTGGCAAAGCCAAACAAACAGAGCGTGGGGTGCGGGTTTTCAGTACCGACCAGTTGTACAAGGAATTGAAGCGGCGGCAGCCCGAGTATGACCTGTACGGCGGTGGGATCAACTACTATGACCGTTTTATTGCCGAGACCCAGGAGCAAGCAGTCGAAGCTTTAAAAGAAGAATTAGAGGCTTTAAAAGAAGCCTACCAAGAGCTTTCTGAAAGTAAAGCGACATCGGAGCAGGACCTATGAGCCCCCATTATTATCCCTATTTACGGGGAAAGCAATTTGATTTATTGGCATTAAAAGAACTGGTCAAAGCCGGTCATTTATCAAAAAACGTCATCCCGGTGATTGAACCGGTAAAAAAATCAAAGACTCTTTTTCAGACCTTGGCGCTATTAGAAGACAAGGCGCATCCTTTTTATTTGATTGATAACCCGCGAACTGGCGATTTTTTGACAACCGACGGCCTCGCGGAGCTGGCTCTTCTTGCAACTGGGCATCGCAGCCACATCGTAACTGAGGCCATCACTAGTCAGGAAGTTTTAAGCAATAATGATCACGAAAAATCACCGATATTATGGATTGCTGAATCAGCAGCGCCATTGAAAGAGTCGGATCCGGAAGCTATCCAGCAGGGGTGTTTTTTAGCAGTACCGGAATTTCGCATCTTGCGGTTATTGAAGACTTCGCAAAAATTGATTCTTTCCCACGATCCTTTTCTTCGCTTACCACGAAACAGCTACTATCGAGAAGCCCCCCCAGAGGTGTTTCGGATCAATAGTGGAAGAGGGGACACTGACTTCAGTGATTTTTTGACAGATAGTCGGATTTATTATGAACAAGGATACCCGGATAGAGATTTGAGTTTGCACCTGAGCTATCTTGATACGAACGAGACGGTGTGGATGCGTCACTTTGTCTCACCGCCAGACCCAGAAGATTTGCAACGAACACAAAAAGACAAGTTTTTGCTGCTGATGGCTGAAACACAACACTTTTTTCTTTCTGAGACTGGCTCTTTTAGAGAAGCAGTCCCAATCACGCAAGGTTTGCAACTTTTGCTCACAGCTTATCAAGAAGAGCGCTTTCCGGGGATGGGAATTTTGCGAAAAGCTTCCATCATGCATCATTTAGAAACAATCAGCCGATTGCTGGAGAACAAGAGCAGCTCTTGACGCAGCCTAATTCTCAAGGTGCGCGTGCCCATACTCCCTTAGTGCAACAAAAAAACGAACTGACTGTCCCCTTTAGTGTGGGGATTCGTCAGTTCGTTTTTTGTCTTATTTATAAAGGGTCTGTCAGCCGGATTAGCGTGTCGCTCTTATCTGCTTGTTTTGGATCGGCTGGGATGATCGTCAATTTATCTTTTGAGCTATTCAAGATTAGTGCACAGAGGGCATTGCCTTGCGCATCTGTATAAACGGAAGCAAATCGAGAAAAGCTGATTTGATAGCTAGGATTCAAAGTGAGCTCTTGGTCACCGATTGTCAGTAAGTAAGGATTTCCCTGGGCTTTCAGCTGGGATTTGCCATCAGTTGATTGCCAGTTGCCAATGATTGCCGGTGAAAGACCGGTTTCTACAGGGGACGCGGCATCTGCACTGTAAGAACGAATAAATTGGGCATTCCCGCCGTCTTGTGTCTGGTAGCTAAAGACTGCCATCTCTTCAGTCGGCCAATCAATCTTATAAGCTGAACCTACCGGATACGCCAGTTGCTCCGCATCGGTTGAGAAGGCCAAGTACCCATTATTGAGAGTCGGCTTAGGCAGAAAAGCTTGCACCTGCGGCCATTGGTAATAGAGATTTCGTTGGTAAGCAGCAAAGCCTGTGCGCTTGTCAATTCTTAACATGAAGGTATTGGTTTCTTTCGGGCTGGAAGAAACGACGACTTGGTGATCCATTCCCACAAATAAGACACTCCCTTGAAAAATTAGCAGAAAACCTGCCAATACGATAAGCGGACGTTTGGTTTTCACATACGGAACAAATCCTAAAAAAGCAAACAACAGAATGAAGCAGTTGATAACAAAAAACAGGCTGTCGTAGATATAGTGAATGTCGTAACGATGAGCAACGAACAAATAACATCCTTGGGCAAGTAATAGCAGTACAGCGAGGAGGGTACATATGTTAGCGAAAATTTTTACTGTTTTTTTCATCCTGGGACCACCTCCGTTTGTTGTTCGACTTCTGCCACAAAATCAAAAGTATAGCCACCGTCTTTTGATTCAAATCGCCCCTTTACCTGACCGCCACGATAGTCTCCGAGATCTCCTTGGTTCACCAAGACAGAGAGGGTGCCATCTGCTTCTTTTGTAGGAGCTTCCGGCCAAAGAAAGATTTTTTCATATTGTTCAGGAACATTTAGCTTTGCTTCTGAAAAATGTTGACCGCCGTCCTTAGAAACCAGCAGTTGTGTTTTGCGACTGACAAAAGCTTGATTTTCATCCACAAATGTTGCTGCTGTTACCAAAGAACCAAGCTCCAAACCGTCAGCAGCCATCTTCTGCCAAGTGTGCCCGTCATCATGACTAACAGCAACACTACAGCCTTCTTGACTCATGACACGACCGCCAGAAGCAAATACTGCCGCAAAGCCATTATCAAAAAATTGGATTTTACGGAAGCGAACGCCGGCTGTAGGAGAGAGTATCGGATATTCCTGCCATTTTTTCCCTGCGTCTGTGCTCTCCAGCCAAGAAAGCGTCGTGTCACTTTTTACGATTAAAAACCCGGTTTTTTCCGGAGTGATTTTAAAACTGTCAGCAAGTAATTGGTTTTGGGCAGCAGTTTCATATTCTCCACCAAAAAATTCCTCCATCTCTGCGGGGACTTGTTGCCACTGTGTCCCTTTATCGTAAGTAACAAACATCTTCTTGTTTTTGAAACTATAGTCATACTTCTTATCAGCAGCGGCTGCTTGCGGTGTTTCAGTTGCAGGACCAGCACCGTGAACGGCTGTTTGGACCGTTGCAACATGCTGAGTGTCGGTCATATTGGTCCCAATATACCAGCCGCTGATCGCTACAGTTGCAACTATTAGCCCGCCAAATAAAATACTTCTTAACGGATGTGCCATTTTATATCTCCTTGTTGTCCCGACGAATTACGATTACCAAAAAAGAGAAAAACCTTTTTTATAGCTTTTCTGCCGGTTGCTACTGTCCAATGTAACGATGGAATAATAAAAATTCAATGTTTTTCGCAGCTAGATAGTATTTATTTGACGAAATTTAAGAGTTGTCAGTTGCCGAAAAGAAAACAGTTGGTCTTGCATGAGGTGTGATTTTATTTTTAAACTGGTATACTGTTCAGTAACTATATACAGCTTGTGTTGGTAGCACGATGATAATGAGAGTAGGGAGTATTAGATGAAACGATTTTGGTTTGTATTAGCGATTTCTATTGTTATAGGAGCACTTGGCGGTGTTGCGATACAAAGCTTTCTACCGGACTTGGCATTGGCGATTGAAGATGTCGGTCTTTTGCGACTGCTAATTGCCGGCGGTCTATCGTTGTTGCTTTCTTTTTTTCTGCATATTGTCATTCATGAGAGTGGGCATCTGGTGCTGGGGCTATTTAGCGGGTATCACTTTGTCAGCTTCCGGATTCTCAATTTGATGGTGGCTAGAAATGCACAAGGCAGTGTGGAATTTAAGACCTTCAACGTGATGGGGACTGGGGGCCAGTGTTTGATGGCACCACCGGCTTATGATCCCCAAGCATTTCCATATAAAAGATATCTACTGGGTGGCATTCTGGCCAATGGGTTAGCCTGTTTGCTTTGCGCAGGACTAGGGGGACTGGGCTCGCTTTTTGGTACAATTTTTTTCTTCATTGGTCTTTTCGTAGTTATTACCAATGGGATTCCGATGCAGTTCAATGATGGAAAGAGCCTACAACTGGCCATGAGAAGTCAGGAAAATCGTTACTTGCTCTACAATAGTTTGAAAGTCAATGAACTGCTTGCTCGAGGCTTAAGTTATACTCAAATCCCATCAGAATTATTCGAACCAGTTCCTCCCATGCCGGAATATACCTATTTTAATACCCAACACGAGTTGATTTGTGTCAACCGTAGCTTAGAAGCTTTGGATTTTACCAAAGCCAAAGTTTTACTAGAAGAACTTTGGCAAAAGCGTGAAGAGATTGCGTTTCCAGTTTTTGTCGCAGGGATTACCGGTGAATTGTTAGCGGTGTTGTGTCTAACTGATCCCAATGACCTGCGAATTCCAGAACTGTGGCAGGATAAAACACTGCAACAGCTTTTGCGACAACCCTTGATGGGAAATTATCGAATCAAGGGAATTTATGAAAAGACGATCAAAAATGATCCGGAAGACGCCAAAAAATTACTAGAAAAGGCTTTAACATTACAGGAAAAAATGCCAACTGCAGGCGATGCCAAAATGGAAGAAAAACTGATCGGCTATTTACTAAACTGCTGGCAAAAAGAGAGCGCCGCCGAATGAATTAAGAAGCGGGGAAGGGGAGACGAAAATGAGTTTGATTGTACTAATTGGAGGCCAGGCCGTCGGTAAGATGACGGTCGGCAAAGAGCTGGAAAAAATGATTGACGGAAAACTTTTGTTCAATCACCAGACCATTGATTTATATGCGAACTTTTTAGGCTATACACCTGAGACTTTTCGTCTGTCGGATCAAACCAGAAAAATGTTGTTTCGTACATTTTCTGCAAATACTGAAACAAACTTAGTGGAACACTTGATTTTTACGGTGATGATTGATTTTGATTCCCGTGACGATCGACAATTTCTGCAGGATGTCGCGACTATTTTTCAAGAAGAACAACAAGAGGTATATTTCATTCAACTGACCACCGACCTGAATACGCGGCTAACAAGGAATCAGCATCCGGATCGTCTGGCTGCAAAACCCAGCAAACGGAATCTGGCGTCTTCCCGAAATGAACTTCTCACCACAGCACAAAATTACCGCTTATCTTTACCAGCTGCTGAGTTTGCAACTTCCTTTCCTGAAATTTTCACACTGACGATTGACAATACAGAGCTTTCAGCAGTTGACTGTGCTCAAACAATCAAGCAGCATTTTAATCTGAGTTAACTGGAGGAAAATAAGATGTTGGATAAAACGATTCCATATATTGAATTTAAAATGAAAAGAGAACCTGGAGCCGTAAAGACTCTGACTCAGCCTAAATTACCTTCAGACTATCAATTGGTCTTCTATTCAGAAGGTGATCAGACAGCCTGGTGTGAAATTGAAACTGCAGTGGGAGAGTTTGAAGCGCTTTCTGAGGCAGAGCAGTATTTTGAGAAGACTTTCGCACCATTTCCTCATGAATTGCAGCAACGAATGGCTTTTATCATTGATCCTACGGGTAAAAAGGTAGGAACCTGTACCGCCTGGTGGTCTAAAGAAAACGAGCCTTTGCTGCATTGGCTAGCTGTGGTACCCGAAGCACAGCGAAAAGGCCTGGCAGGTTTTCTGGCTACGATTATTACGGAGCGTTTAGAAGACTTGTACCCGAATCAACCAATAATTCTTCATACTCAAACTTGGAGTCATTCAGCGATTCGTCTTTACGAAAAACTGGGCTATCAATTGGTTCCAGGCACAAAAGACTTCAAGAAAGGCTTGACTGTATTGCAGCAAGTACAGGAGAATAACGGCGATAATTAGAAACAGTACCCAGCTACAACATGAAATCGAAAAATTATGTTGCAGCTGGGTTTTAATTCTCTGGAGCGTGAGTTAGTACTTACTCAAATAGAATTTTTTTATTAAGTAACTGCTGAATCATGTTGCATCAAAGCAATTCCTGGCTTTGAAAATTCCACAGTAGCATGGATAAAAGCAACTTTATCTTGTTATTGCGAGAATTTCGTCTAAAAACCTGTTTCAATCGTTTTGAAGAGAGGGGAAGGAGGAATTTAGCGATGATTTGTCATTGGTTTTGTCAGAAAACTATTTTTCTATATTTTAGTTTACATAATATATATTATACGAAGTTACATTTAAAGTTTTCAACTTTTGAAATCCAAAGTTAATCGTAAAAATCGCTGGCTTTTGGTAGTTCTTCTGCTGTTTTGACCTCTCTTTTGCTGATGATTAGGCTGAACATGGTTTAAATACCTAAAAAAAGCTGATTAACCAAATCTTTCGACAAGATTTTTTATCTTTCAACGGACTAAAAAAAAGCAATAGAAAATATCCCAAAAGATATTTTTGTAGTGAGACCCAAAAGTTAGACCTTATACCGACTAGATTTTCTAGTCGGTATTTTTATGCGGTCATTCGTTGCCGATACTGCACTGGGCTGCAGCCCAGTTTTATTTTGATTCGTTGATGATT
>NZ_JBMHFB010000016.1:0-33435 GCF_049166715.1 Enterococcus infantis
ATAGCCTGTACGGGATTCGAACCCGTGCCTCCACGCTGAGAACGACTCCGAAGTACAAAAGTTGAACTAAGTTCCCTACTGTTGCGCTATTCTCGTGGATAATTTAGTGTATCGAAAACCAAGTTTTTCCAACATCTGCCCATTTTTCTGCCCATCAATATTCTGTTTTTACGTTATTTATTAATAGCTTGAATAATTCCAACTTAATGTAATAGAATCAATGGTATCAACCGTGAAGAAGTTCTTTCCGATTTGTTTCCTTTTCAGTGGGCTATTTTAGTCTGCTAACCCCCGTTTTTACTGAATAAAACTTTTTTCATCAATCAATGGTATAATTTAACTGTGGCCTTTCTCCCTTTTCTAGAATGCTGTCCTAACCAACATCTAACCCGGCCACACTTGTCCCTTGTCAATTCCAGCAGATTGACGAGGGGCTATTTTCATCTCGTTTCAGTTATTTTAGCTAAATATTCATGTGTTATAATGATGCCGAGGTGATACCAATGAGAAAAATACTAGATACCATTTTGACCATACTATTGTACTCGTTATTGTTTTTGGGAATGATTATTGTCATCATTGTTGTTCTGAAACTTTTCTCGAAATGAATTGCGCTCTCGTTTTTTCAGTGGTACTCTACTTGTGAGCCTTCATTAATTTATTGGCTCTATGTACACGAAAAGTAGCCGGTTTTCTCCCAAAGAATCTTCCCCAAGTTTCCTGAGACCGGCTACTTTTTTGTGAAATACGTTGTTCCGCATAACATATAAACAAAAAAAAACAATTTTTGCAAGTGATATGCTATTTCAGATAGTTGCCCATTAAAAAAGCTCGGGACCTCAGCTAGGGGATTCCGGGCTTTTTATTCTGCTAAACTTTGTTTTAGCTAATTGATCCATAAGCAGTAATCGGCCCAATAGCAGCGTACCCTTTGCTGCCATCTCCTCGTGGCTGGACTGCCCAAATGTATCCGTCAGCAATCACCACATCGTCAAACTTGATGACTGTTCCTGATGGCATGTTAGATGCAATCTTAGCTGCAGACGTGCTAGGAGCTTTACGCAGCTGCAATGTCTCTTTGGTTTTAAAACTTTTCATCTTGATTTTCCCTCCTGTGCTTGGCGTACTTTTCGTGTCATTATCTCCAGTCCAACGAAGGTAGCAGCTCCAAGGATAGTTATAATAGGGGCTGATATTTGTCTCGCGCCCTGTCTGGTCGCCGCCTTGTCCACCAGTGATTCGGCCGTTTTCGTCAATTGACGCCTGAGCTAATTTACCACCACCGATATAGACAGCAACGTGGTTAACGTCGTTTAGCAAGATATCTCCGGGCTGAGGATTTCCATTAACCGCCACCACTTTCCATCCCCGTGCTGTCAGGTTGACTCGCATATTTCCAGTATAAGAGGCGCTGCCAGTTTCAAATCCGGCTTCGTTTAGGGCATAAATCACCAATGCGGAGCAGTCAGTTTCCCCACCGTCGCGGAAATCCAGCCGATTGCTCTGGTCATAGCCAAGGCTGACAGTCTCGCACCAATAAATCATACGATCAATGAGTTTCTGGATACTACCTGCCATCTTTACTCATCCTCCTTATTTTCTGTGGGTTCTTGGCTCGCCTGAAGACGTTTGATGATTGGCTCAAAGATTGATGTCGCAATACCCAATTTACTTAGATTTTCCACAATACTTACAACCTCATTTAGCGTCTCTAATGCATACACGCTGATGATCACGCTGACTGACACAAAGTCCGGCAAAACGATGGTCAACGGTACAATCGCCACCAGTACCATCAACAACGCAAACTTTTTCAGCAGCCCGGTACTCATCTTTCCAGACTTAAGATCGTGATTGATATACGCCTGGATAAATCCAGTCAAAACATCAATTGCCATCAAGATCAAAACAACTCCCAGCCAAATCAATACCTTCCCGTATTCGTTTTTCATCATCTCTTCTGCCCAAAGCAACATTTTCATATCCATTAGACTCACTTTCCTTTTCTATTTTTGGCATTGATATCAAGAAAAAAACAACCGACTAAAAAGTCGGCTGTTTTTACAAAATTACGCTATCTCCAGCGCCTATCCGCTTGATTTGCAACTTCCCATTGACAACTCCAACGATATCATAGGCTAAGTCAGTGCCCCACTTGCGTTTCCTTGGGATTTTGGAAAACTGCCAGTCATCTCGCATACACAAACGCATGAAATGAGGGATTCCATCAATGTACGTCATACCGTCCGTGTGCTCGTGCCCGCTGATGCAGCCAAGTAGCCTACCTTGTCTTTTTCCAGCAAAATTGGCTGTCAGCCCCGTCAAGTCAAAGTAAGTATCTTCCACCTCTTTTACACCAGACCACAAAGTGGACTCATTAAATGCTCGGATTAACGCTAAATAATTATCCTTGTTTTTTGGCACATGAGCAGATTTAAACATCGGTACATGGTACACGAGCAATATTTGCATGTCATCCGACAAGCTCGACAACTGTCCCACTAGCCACTGGAATTGCTGCCGCCCAATGGCCGGCTGATTGAACGCGACATCATTGACATCAGTATCCGTATCTGTCACACCACTGACATCGTACTCGCTTAATCCGATTACCCGAATATTGCCAACGTCGATGGAGCTGTACATCTTTTGCTTGCCGTGATCGGTTATACTAAAAGGATATTGGCTCATATTGTCTTTAACCACATCATAGAGATCAGACGGAAAAATCCAATCACTCTTTTGATATTTGCCATTGACTTGGTGTTGACCAGCATAGTTGGAGTTAAAATCATGATTACCCATGATGTGCATGACCGGCGCGCCAGCTTGAATCAAGACGGAATGTCCGTCTTTAAAATGCTGCAGACCATCCGCACGAGGATCAATGCCATCATTAAGATCCCCATTGTTGACGACTAAATCCACATTGCCTTTTTCGCGGTCAATCATCCTTTGCATCCGTAATAGTCGATCCGCTTCCTCTTCGTTTCGTGGAGATTTAACTAAATGAAAATCCGTACCAATTAATATGCGAGTCATAGGTCACCATCTCCTCGGTACGTCAGTCTAATACGCAAGTTATTAATTTGATACTTGGCGTTTGCTGGGTACGTGTAAACTGTTAACTGATCACCAGCATCAAAATTAGTTGATCCACTAATAATGACTGGTGCTCTGTCGCCAGCCCACCCTTTTATTGCGGGTCCGGGATAAGATTGATCACCGTTGCTTTGCTTTAATTGGAATCCAAAATAGGTTCCAGATCCAGAATTAACAATCTCACACGACAAGTCAAATGTGTACGTGCCAGCTTTGGAAATGTAGATAATGTTTCCGTCACTTAAAAAGCGGGTTGGGTCAGTATTTACTCGATTTGTTAATCCAGTTAGGGCAGTTACCTCAGATGAGCCGTTGGTGATTGTTTTATCAGCCACCGTAACCTCCAAAATTTGTGGGCTACGTCTGATAATTTCATTGAGCATATCTGCCGTTGCATCAGTAATCGCATTAGATAAACTTTCCGATACAGTTGATACTTTAGCGTCCACTTCATTTGGACTGATACCCCCAACTTGTGCCAAAGTCACTTGGTGTGGATTGTTTACGTTTGTAATGTGATTTTCTGTTGCTTGTTTTTGTGCGTAACTACCATCGGCCTCGTCTTTTTTGATAAAACCATCTTTTGACAAAACATCTTGTGCGTTTAGACTAATCTCAATCGCCACGCCAATGTAATCAACATCCACACTTGATGCAGAGACGCCATTAGTTAAATCTGTATAAGCAATTACATGGACAAATCCATCAGACCCGATAAAGTTAGCATCGTTGATTTGGACTGTAAAGTCGGTGTACTCTGGGGCGTCGCCCTGTACTTGAGTAATCCAACTTTCCGTATTTTCTATATACATTGATACCTTTAAATTTTTGTTATTTGGCGAAGTTGCTTTACCGCGGAACGTTAAGGCCAAAGAAACAAAGTGATTTTTTACATAGCTAATCATGTCCTCAATTTGCATCCCATCAAAAAGTTGTGGTGCCAGAGTTTTAATAGCTTTCACTGCGTTTAGTTTATAGAGTTGTTGTGGGATAACCCCATTGGCGCTAGACCCTGTTGTTACACTACTATCATCCCGAGTCGCCAGTTTGTTGTAATCTGATTGACTAATTTCGTCCCAAATGTCTGATGGTTTTTTAAGGCTTTTGGCTGTAAAGTCTGAGTATGATTGGTGTGGATTGGTCGATGTGTTACCCGCTGTTTTTCCCGCAAAGTCCATCATCTTTTTAACATTTGTCAGTCCACTAAATAACTCAATACCATCCGCTTTTGTCATACGGTCTGCGAAGTCTGCTGATAAACGATTGGCTAAAGTCACTTGCTTGATACCTGTCGTGTCTGTCCGAGCTTGTACAATCTCTGGATTGCTATCCCCAGCTTGTGATACTAAATCATCAAAATCATTGCGCAATGTATCAAATTCCTGTTTGTTCTGATTGGCTGTTGATATTGCATTATTAGCCGTATTGATAGCAGTCTGACTATTGGCGTTTGCTTGGTTAGCAGTCGCTTCGATTGCTCGTGTCGCATCAGTTGCAATTTGGACGGCTTCTTGTCCGGCATCCGCTGCAATTTGTTTAGCTTGAGTGATTCCTGCGTTGAGCTCGTCTTCGTAGCCATCGACTTTTACAACAGCCGAATTAACGCCATCAATGGCTGCATTGATTTTATCGGTCCCTTGTCTGAGAACATCAGTATATTGGATATGTTCTACTGGCATTTTTACTTTTCACCCTTTCTTTTAATCGGCATAGAGGTATTCGATTGATGCTTTCTGGATGACGCGTTTTCCGATTTTGATGAATCGATTTTCTTCGTTCATCATTTCTTCATAGAGATCATCAATGGTACGTGCAGTTGCATCCACAATGACGATTTCTTCGGTATCTGATATGAGTTTTACGTGTACGTTCATTTAAAATTGTCCTCCCAATTGGCTTTGAATAAATACTCGTCCGGTGATATCAGCGGTGATTCTGGCCCGCTTGTTTGGTTTTAACTCGATTGTGTGCTTGCCACGCGTGACTTTCCCCGCATTGTCTTTTTTAAGATATGGCACCAGATTTAGGCGATCTGCTGACGTACCAGAAAAGCTGATTTTCTTACTATCAACATAAATATCAACTTGAGATGGGCGTTCACTATCTTCATAGATTCCCCATTCAAGTGGGTGTGTATGTGCCGGTAAATCAATCGAGTGTGTATGGCTCGGTATCTTAATCTGATGCGTGTGGTTTGGGATACTAACTTTGTGGCTATGATTTGGAATGGAAATGTTAAAGTTGTGACTGTGTGCAGGTATCTGTAAATTGAAACCATGACTGTGATTTGGAACATTTACGTTATGCGTATGATTATCTGCTCTTGAATTCGTCTTCAAATCCGACTTACCCGTAGACTGCATAACTATCACTTCGGTTGTCCCTTGAGCGTAGTAGGCTCTTGACTTCATTTCGTCGATTCCGCCGGTGTAATCATAAGCATATTTGAAAGTGATATGATCATGACTACCATTTGCAGTTGAGGTTTGCGTTGACCCACCACCGGTACTGGTTGTGGAGCCTGAGCTATACCCACCGCCACTGCTGGACGTGCTACCGCTGGAGTATCCACCACCACTCGTCGATGTCTGCGTTGACCCACCACCAGAAGAACTCGTCTGCGTAGTTGCTCCACCTGCAGAAGTAGACTTGACGGTAGCACCACCACCTTTAACAGCTTTCGTATAGCCTCGATATGCTGCTGTTTCAAAGTCGAGATCAATTGTGTTGATATGGACCACATCATCGTCAATGTTAAATTTCATGACTGCCGGATAGCTGCTTTCGCAATTATCAGCATACGATTTGTTGAACAGCGTTGTGGCACCCTGAGAATAGGTCTCGTTGATTTGCTGTTTTCGCTGCAGGTCAGCCATTGTGGTACTGATATCTGCGCCAACATTCCCAAGTTCTAGCTCTAAGTCGTGAGGCGCACCAAATACATCTCGTTTCGATTCTTTATTGATTGCCAAATTGACACTGCCGAAATCATTCGTATTAATCATGACGACGGCACCCTCGCGGAGCTCGTCAATTGCTAGAGGATTATCAGTAAGCTTGATTAAATCCACTGCTTTGATTCGCCAAGTAATTTTCGGTACGCTCCATTTTTTTAGCATGGCCATCGCATTGTCCATCAGCGCCTGAGCTATCGTAAAACGGTGGTCAACCCAGATGTATTTAACTAGACCGTACTGCTTGATTGACGCGGCATCTTCCACGTATTCTTTTCCGCCATTTACCGACTTGATATTCAACTGATTGACACCTTCACCAGCACCTAGCGGATAGATGCGATTGACGAGATTTGTTGGATCAACATCAATCTGCAGGCTTTCCAGGTTGTAACCTTCCTGAATTCGACACGTAGGTTCAGTTGCAACTTGGACGAGCGATAGTTCAAATGGATAAACTTGCGTATTGTACTCAAAACGATAATCTTCATCAAATGGCTTTGGAACACTGAAGAGCGCGTCTGCCAATCCGTTTTCATTTTCCCAGGAGTACGAAAAATAGCGTTTGAAATCACAGCGTTTCAACACCCAGTTTTTAGTATCTTGTTGAGACAACACATAATTGATCACGTCACTTGTCGGACGATTGACCAACTCGTGATAACCAAAAAGCACACCGTCCAGTAAGGTACTGAGGGCGTGCTTTGCGGTGTAACTGATAGTATTGTTCGTAGTATCCTTCTTGATTGAAGATGGCATGATTCGATACAAGCCAATATATTCACCTTGGTTATCAGTTAATTCTACCCACTGCAGGGCTTGTATCATACTGTTTTTAGTATCAAAAAGGGGCATCTCAAATGAGAGATCCCCGATTTGATTTTTTAATTTGGTGTAGGATACTTTGGACGCATTTTGCAGGATAGCCGTATATTCTCGTTTAAGATTCATTGTCATTAACATACTTTCAGCCTCCTACAAGTAGCGATTCGGATATTCAATGGTAATCCGAAAATTGCTGGACTTCGCTTGAACAAACAGTGGCTCACCTGGATATAGATAAAAATCATTCATCGGTCTTATCATCGGCTTACCGTTTTGTTCGATATAGAAGTCCTTAGTGTCAATCCGTATTGTTGAATCCATAAATGTGCCAAGATTAATCGTGTCGTCCCTTGTCTTAATCCAAACCTCTTCGCCAGAACCCGCTAAAGTGATAATAGGCTTAACTTTCAGCCCCTCAACGGTTGGATACAATTCAATCGGCAAAACTTCTTTACCGTCATCCCCCATAAGATAAGATTGATTTTCAAAGGTAATCATGGTGGACCCCCAGTATGCTCCACCCTCGATGATGATTGGTAGATCTACAGCGCCGGAACCAGTGTTACCCATCAGGTAATTTGCTTCAAAGGTAATCGACGTTGAACCCCAAGTCACAGATGTAGCATCCGACCGAGTATATTTATATGGATCCCCACAGTAAATATTAAATGTACCAGTCGCATAATAGTCTGTCATTTCTGGCTGATTTACTTGGCTCTTTGATCCGTGAAAATACATCTCAGGTTCATCGTTAAACCAAACTACAATTTCTTTTTCACGATACAATGCCACATTTAGTTTGTTAAACTTATCCCTAAAATCTGCCTTTCCATTAGCCTTTAGCAGATAATAAACAGTAATCTTTCGTGCGGGAATACGGTTATAAACGTGGCTTTCTCCATCACGGATTCCTAGCTGGACATAGCTATTTTCTGTTTCATACAGTTCCCGACCCTCAACTCTCAAAGTCTGATAGCCGGGAATTAATTCCTCTAGAAATCCACCATCAAAATTGAGGGCTTGCTTCGGTAAAATCATCAAAAAGCACCTCGCAATCCTTGACGGCCCATAGCTAGTTCTTGTCGTTTTAATAAAGCTTCAGCAATGGCATCAATATCTGAGTCTTTCCGAACATTAAAAATGGCACCTTCCATCATGCCTTTGTTTTCAATATTGATGACCGTTCCACCTTGGCCACCGCTCAATCCGTTAGCTAGTGCTGACTGTCGACTAATCATAGTTGCAACAGGAGCACTTGAATCATCCATACCAACGTCGAAGTTGGTGTCCATGGCGTCTTGAATACGACCAGCCATCCCCAAGACCAAAGACATGGTATCTCGGAATCTATCTGCCATACTTTCGTTCAGACTACCGATAATTGCTTTACCTGCCGGAATCAGTAACTTACGGTCATAACTAATGGGTCCTTTATGTTCCTTAATCCAATCGCCAATTCCACCGACAAAATCTTTTCCAGATTCCCAAGCGCCTTTCAATCCATCAACAAAACCATCGATGATTGCTCTACCGGCACCCAAAAGATCGATACTCGTGATCGAATCCCACAAGTCACTTCCCATTTGACCGATGGCTGACAACACATCTGGAACAGCCTCACCGATTCCGCTAAGAAATCCTCCGATAATTTCAATCCCTGCGTCTAAAATATCTGGAATCATTTCAACAATACTTTCGATTAATCCCACCATTATTTCTGCTCCTGCTTTCAAAATATCAGGAATTTTTGAAATAAGCATTGTTGCGAATTTAGCAATTAGTTCAATCGCGGCTTGAATCAAATCAGGCAGGCGATCAAGAATACCTTTCACTAACGATTTTAGAATATCCCAACCAGTGGAAATATATTTAGGATAATTCTGGACAATCACATCAATGAATTTACTAACAGCTTGTATTGCACTTTCGCCAATTGCCGGCAAATTTTGAATGATTCCGTCTACTAAGTTCAAAAAAAGGTTTTTTCCCGCCTCAAGGATAGTTGGGATATTCGTCATCAAAAACTCGACAAAGTTCATAATAATATCGCTAGCAATGGTAATCAGTCCCGGAATACTTACTAAAATTCCATTTGCAATATTCGTTAGAATTTGTACTCCCGTTTCCAATAAAGAAGGCAGGTTCTCAGTGATCCACGTCATTATTCCAGTGGTGATTCCCTGGAATGTCTTCATGAAACCAGGAAGCCCGGTTGTAATCCCAGAGGCCATTTGTGACAGTATTGTATTGCCAGCTTCTGAAAAAGCAGGACCGGCTGCTGTGATAAATGTCACGATAGCTTCCGGCAAAGCAGTCAAGATATTCATAATCATTGGGAGAAAGTTCTGGAACAGGAAAGTTGATACTGTCTCTGCTAACGCTTGTAATGCAGGGGTTACATCTTGACCAATTGCCAAATTCCCTAATACATTCGAAAAAGCTGCTTTCATAGATGCTAATGATCCGGAAAATGTTTCGGCTGATTCTTTCGCTGTCGTTCCAGTAATATCTAACTCTTCCTGCACAGCATGAATTGCATCGTACACATCCGCTAAATTGTTAATATCATATTTGACACCGGTTAGCTTAGTAGCATCTTTCAGTAGACGCTCCATTTCAGACTTCGTACCGCCATAGCCTAACTTAAGATTGTCTAACATAGTGTAGTTTTGTTTGGCAAATCCCTGGTACGCATTTTGGATGTCCTCCATGTTGGAGCCCATCTTATTGGCATTGTCGGACATGTCGATCAAGGCCATATTCGCCTTGTCACCTGCCTTCTCTGTATCACCACCCATTGATTGTAGTAATGATGCCGAGAAGCTGGTCACGCTCTCCATGTATTTATTGGCTGATAGACCTGCTGTTTTGTAAGCTTCATTGGCATACCCTTTGACCTTGTCCGCAGATCCCTTGAACAAGGTTTCAATGCCCCCCAACGATTGTTGTAAATCTGCACCTTCCATCAAAGATGATTGGAAAAACTTTCCAATAGCAGCAGTAGCTACAACCCCTTTGATGACAGAAATCATCTTACTTCCCATCGAATTGCCCGCAGATTCTCCGGCAGATGATGCTTCTGGATCAAATTGTTTAGAAATCGCTCCAGAAATTCCCTTGGCTGAAGGCATAATTTGTACATATGCTTGGCCTAGTTCAGTTGCCACTTACATCACCCTTTCGAATCCTATTGATTAAACTATTGCGATATGTCTCAAAATCCTCACCAGTGCTGAAACCAACAGATTTTGCTTCTTTTTTTACTGTTGTCAGTGTTGCGGCAATAGATGTTGGCCGATTTTTCCCATTTTGACCATCCTTCGAATTAATCCAAAGAAGCATACTCACTGTGTCACTGATTCCTGCTAAAAGCAGTGTTTCAAGCGGAACAATTTGGTCGCTCATTCTCAACTTAATGCGGGAATCATCCCTTAATCCGCACGCAAAAACAGCCACCCTTGTTAGCGGCAGCTGTCTATAGTCGTATATGTGATATGTTTCAGCTAGATCACAAGCTAGTGCATCCTCGTCGATTTTCAGCATTCTGGAGAGGATCAGGAGTTTTTTGCTCCTGACCAACTTTGGAAAATATCCATAACTTCAGTCAACATTTTATCGGCTGGTACGAACCCATCCTTCGTTCGAATATGCTCTTTCAGTCGGTTTGCCTGCTCATCTCCTAGCAAAAGGCGGACAACTTTCGAAAGCATCAGAGGGTTGTCGTCTACTTCATTGATGATTTCAAGCAATTCATAGTTGTTTAAACGTTCTTCTGATATTTCAAATTTGAATCCTGACTTAGTCGTATTTTTATCTTCCATTAGTCACTACTCCCCCCTTCTGTTACCGGAGTGCGAATATACTCATAGTGGGTATTTTCCTCGACGTCCGGTAGTGCGGTGATAGTTGTTTCATACCCAACAGCTTCATCATCCTTATAGGTAATCTCTCCAATTTCAGATACCTTACCGTTCGGAATGACAATTCGTTTTAGAATACCGCCTTTTAAAATCATGTCTACAACCAAGACATGTTCGTCTAAAGGCGTTGAATTTGCTTTGATTGTGATTCCCGTTTCTAATGTGCCCGTTACATTCTTTTGCCCATATACCTCTTTGAGTACATCCGGATTTGTCGCCTCAATTAGCGTGTAGGAAAAAGTATCAGCTTTCTCAGTTTGCACCACAGCTACAATATCTCCACCCCATGCTTTGATATTGTCGGATTCAGGTGTGTTCGCATTCTTCATACCATCTTCCGATATATATCCGAGCCCTTTAAAAGCATCGGTTAGTTTTGTAATCGCGTCAGTGGGCAATGCCGTCCCTAGCGGTGCAGAGTAAACAGCTCCGCCAACTTTTGGCTTTGCTGTCGTTACATTTTTTACATCAGACATTTTTGTACCTCCTAGTAATGATTAATATCGAATACCGCTTGATAACGATATTCTTTTGTTGTTGTATCAGTGAAGTTGTAATCGCTGTTGAGATTAACTGCACTGATTTCATTCAGCTCAATCATTCCCTCGACAACATACTTCACCTCTTCGTTAAGTTTGGCCGCCTCATACATACTTCCTGCATAGCTTTGAAAGGCAAACGTCGATGACGGTAGAAAGTTTCGTTTTGCACTACCAGTCTTTTCTAGCAATACATAAGCCTCTGGCGGATCTTTCGGACGCTCAAAAAAAGACGGCACAGATAAATGACCGTCCAGGTAATTCTTAATTACCAGTTCAATCATTTACCGCACCGCCTTCAGGATCGTATTATTCTTCATGTTGTCTCGCCGGGCTTCAAAGCTGCCAGCACTGACCATGGCGTTGGCTCGATTCTTCCCGACATAGATATCCTGTTCATAGCCATCCCCACATCGACCACGAATAGCAGAAGCATGATCAGTTAGGACCTTCTGCATTTCACTCCCCCTCATAAGAGCGGCAACGCCAGACTGATTTAGCTTGAATTTCATCTTACCCATAGCGTTCCACCATCACTTTCTTGTTCCAACTTAGCGGAATCAAGCTCTCAATTCCTTCTGTTGGAAATCCAAATGTCCGCCAACGTTGGCCGAAAAACTCCACTTCCTTATCTTCCCAGTCGTGAGTGTCGCCTTTGGGAATGGCCAATGTGTAAACAGCAACTTTTCCGGTAAGGCTTTGCTGGTTAATTACATCATCAGACGACGTAGGTGCAACCAGTACATTATCAACCAGGATTGATACATCTTCATAGATTGGCTTGTCGAACGGATCTTTGCCGACTTCTTGCTTATCAATCAAAGTAATGGTGATTCCTTCAATAATCATAAGGCTCAATCACCCCATAACGTTGGCGCTTCAATCCAAGGCGGCTCAATTCTGCATTCTTGATAAACAGTCCGCCACCAGGTACAAGATAAGAACCTGAAACGGTATATCCTAATGCACCTTGGGAATATTGCGTCATAGGCTCCTGATTGGTTGAGGTCATCAATGTGCGGGCCACAACATCCACAGTCACAGACTTTACTACGGTAGCATACGTCGGCCGAAAAACTACCATTGCATCCAGATCCACACCGACTTTATTTGCCTCTTCTCTCAAAGAGTCAGAGACCACTTCAAGCAGAGATTCTGCCCGAGTGGTCTCGTCTGGTTTTAATGGCCGCCACAACGATTCTAAATCCTCAATGGTTGCAAAAGGTTCTAGTGACATACAATCACTTCCCCATCATCAAATCGTAAAGCACCTGTTTTTTGTCGCGAGGATTATGATCAATTCCCATGGCTTCCAACTCTTGGATAATATCTTTTTTGCTAAGCGAATCAATATCGGCATTTCCTGTTTGTTCATTCGGGTCTGGTTCAGAAGCTACCGTTGGCTCTGGTTCGGTTACTGGTTCTGAAATATTTTGAACAGGCACAACAGGAGTAGTATCCTGTTGTACTGCTTTGTCCAATTTTCCCTTAGTTTCTACAAGTTCCCAATCCTCACCACTGATTTTACATTCGGAAAAGAAAGAGAACCCAGTTTTTTTGTTACGGTATTCCATATTTTATCCCTCCGGTGTAGTTGCTGGCTTTTTGACCATTGCAAAATGTTCTGGCGACATAATTCCCCAGCCTACATAGGTTTCTGCCCGCAAATAAACTTGGTTATAACCTTTCAAGTCATTCCCGCTATTATCAGGATCACCATATTTAATGATTTCAAATGGAATCTCTTTTGAATAACCCCATTTAAACATATCAGCAAAATCACCAACAATAACCAAGTCATCCGTACCGGCAGAAACTGTGTTATTTACATCTGTTTGTAAACCATTGATTGTCCCAGGATTGGCACCCCATCCCAATTCAGGGAATTGTTTTACGCCGTTCACCTTGTATGATGCAAGCGCAGAAGAAAAGGCTGGTGCCATCGCCATGCCTGTAACCATGCCTTCTGCTCCTTGTACCATTGCTACTGCCGCTTCAACATTTGCATCTGGATCAGCAGCATTATATTCCACAATTTGATTCACTTTGCTATCAAAATTATTAGCACCAATTACAGCTGAAGCAGCTCCAGATCGAGGATTGATTCCATGAAATCCCATGATATCAATACCACGAGCAAGTTTTCGAGAATAACCATCTGTAAAAGCTTCCAAAATTGGAACTTGTTCCTCTTCCGTAGCGTAAAGGAACTCATCAGAAACTCGTGCACCATATTCCACCTTGATTGGCACCATTTTTACTGGCTCAACTGTAATGCCACCATGGCTCTTCTTACCATTTTCGGCTACCACATCAATTTCACTATCCATTGTAAAAACAAATTCTGTTTGACCATTGAATGGAATTGCAATTTGTTTGGATAAAGTTACCAATGAACTTTTACCTGTTACCTTGCTAATAATCTCATTTACGATTTTTTCTGGGAATAAATTTCCTCTTGATGTCACCATAATTTTTACTCTCCTTCTAAGTTAATATTTCCTAGCAATTCTTTGTATGCACCGGTCTTGCTATCAACAATCGGTTTTTTCTCTGTACTTCCTTGTGGCGGTACTGGTGCCGCCGGTTTAACAAACCCAGCAAAGCGTTGCGCATCGGCATTTAAACTTTCCTCATCTTCACCAACCAAACGATCGGCTAAATCAATTGGCAATCCGTTTTTCAATGCAATTTTCGTTCGTAGATTGGCTGTTTCATAGCCAGCAATTTTCGCATTCAAATCTGAGATTGTTGTATTGTAGGTTTTCGCCTTCTCATTGGTTTCGTTGATGGTAGTCTGCAAAGTGCCGACTTCTTTTTCTAATTCCTCATTACGAGTTTTGAGTTGATCATAATCAGCAAACTGTTTTTCCAATGCTTCTTTTTGACGGGCTAGTCTACCTTCGATAATTTGATCTAACTCTTCTTGTGTTTCGATAACTTTAAATGACATGTTAAACGTCCTTTCTCCTGCTTGCCCGGCAGTTCGGTAATTTGGTGTATTAAAAAATGGCTACCAAAATTGATAGCCATCTAATACCTGATTTGTTGAATTTTCTTGGGCTTGGCGTTATGACAAGCCCAGTGCGCTAATAACGCACTATCCATTAGACAAATATCCATATCATCAAAAAGCGATTTGTATCCAAAACCTCCACTGGTCCCGATATTTCGCTTGTCACAGTTGGTTACAACAGTAGTAAGTGACGGTTGGTCATTGTGGCAAAGCGTTTGTTGGTAAATGGCCTGCTCCCATGAAGAGTTGGCATTGATAATTTCTTTGACCGTTGGAAGAATCGGGTCTTTCAGTCGAAAATCCTTCATTTCCTGTGTCAGCAAGCTTTGGCCACTTTGACCATCAATGACAACGGCTTCGATATCTGAATTTCGCAAAAAATGAATGATCCATTGCATCCCATTTCTGACAGATTGGCAATCAACCGTTTCAACGAAGACTTTTCCGGACAACGTTTTGACCGCCACACTCACCGCAACATTTGTTCCATCATTACCATATTTGATACCAACGAATAATTTACCTTTCAGCACTGGCAAGCGATTGACTTTCAATGTCTGCCATTCGTTTTCTGTTATGGCAGATTTTTGATTGTACTTCGGCCAATACCCAAGACGTTGGACATTGTGGTCAAGCTCATCATCCCCAAGCTCGGCTTCAATTTTTCTTTCAGTCAGGTGATAGCCTAAAGACGGGTTAGAATTGTACCAGGCTTCTACATCCCGGATATCAGTCATTTCATCAACAGACCATTCGGCCCAACCAGAATACTTATTCTTTCCATACATGGTAGCTTCTCGGAATTTAGGAAAGACGGTACCGCTAGAAACTGGTGTTGGCGGCGTTCCGCACATGATGGTCAGTGGATTATCACTATCTGTAACGGTGTATTTTAGAGCTGATTCCTGTTCCGTGGTGTACTCTTGTGCTTCATCAATGACTAGAAAGTCAAAACCTTCACCAAGGCCACCGCTGGATGTTCTGGTACGAAACTGAATTACACCACCCGTGCTATACAGCTCAATGCGTTCCTGACCTTTGGCTTTGATAGAGTTGAAATCCTCTCCTTCGACATACCCACTTTTTTCAAGGTACTTCTTAACCTTTTCAAAGGAAGAATGGGAAGTGCTGATACGATGAGCAGTATGCAAAATACTTTTCCCTTGCTCCAGCGCCCACAATTCCAGCATATAGATGATTTCTGTTTTACCGTTCCGCCGCGGGAGCGAATAGCCAAATTTCTGATGGACCCAAAGGCCATCATCATCCACAGCCATGATAGGCTCCAGCATATTTGATTGCCATTCATAGCAATCCAGACCAGTACGCTCATAAAGATCAATTGCTTCTTGATATAGAGATTTATCAAATGGAAGAATTACCGATTGAGTTGGATGCTGATTACCAAGTCGTTTTTTAACTTTAGTAGTCATAGAAATCCTCCTTCAATCACAGCATGCATGATAACCCTATCGCTGGGAGAACTTAAATTTTAATGTGTTCGTTTGATTCTTTTGTATAAGTATCTACATAGATTTCTTGCTTGTCTCCATTCATAGTGATTTCATACATCGGTGCTCCTTTGCATGTAGCACTTAGAATAGCCTTGCTATTTTGAAGTGTTTTGCAACTCCAAACAACGAACACACTAAAAACGGGACAACTTCCATTCTCATTAGTCATTCGCTCTTTAACACGATTGAATACAATTGCTTCACATTCTTCGATAAATTTTTCATGGTTCATTTTGCAAAATCCTCTCTTTTTTAAAATAAAAAGTCCTATTGCTAGGACTTCACTTCCAGTTTTTCAAAAATGTTAAATAGTTTAGGAGTTTGAATAGCAATCCAATCGACTATTTCTTCATCCCTAGCCCATTTCGTGTTGTGATCTAATCCAGATTCGAAAAGAATGGCGTGAACAATTTCATGTCTAATGGTTCTATCCTCGTAGACACGCATATTTTGCATGTTCATCGGGTCGCCATCATCCAAGATGGCAATAAAAATCTCTTTGGTGGTAAAATCCGTTACTCCGTCGTTGTCCCTCATAAACGGTTTTTCTTGCTCGGTGACATTGGTAAAGATTGTATAATCTGTACCTAGAATATTGATTTTTGCTTTTTCTTTCGTAATAATCATCTCCTTAATTTTGGGTACAAAAAAAGCACTCAATCACATTTTAGTAATTGAATGCTACTATGAAATGTATTTAGCTAACTCTTCATTTGGATCATCAATAATACTGAACTTTCCTCCTGGAGAGCTACCATTAAGTGGTTTTGGATTTATAAGGTCATATATATAATCCTCTTCGCTATCATCTACAATCTTAATCATGCCTGTTTCATCTCGTACAACATCATAAACTTCGCCGTCGGTCAAAGAATCAATTCCAAAAGATTCACCAGAATACTTTACCTGACCAATGTACTCTAAGGAAATTGATTTTTCTAATTCACTTTGATAAACATCAATTGTTTTCATCTGGCTTCTCCTTTCTAAATTTGACTTTTGCCTCATATTGGCGATCTTTATTCTCATACCAGTGAACATCATGCATAAATCGATCACTTTCCACCTTACCAACACGTTTCTTCCAGTTCGGTAACCGGCCGCCGTAGGTATTAACAAGACGATTTACAATTCTAATTTCTCTACCTTGTGCAATGGTCTTAGAATTTTTGATAAGAGCATCTTTGGGAATAAATGATTTTTCGCCAGTTAATGGGTCAACAAAGTCCAGCTGTTCCTGCAAAGAAACTTCTACTTTATCAACAACTTTTCCAAGCTGTTTCCTCGCCTCTATTTTAGCATCTTTCTGAGGGTCCCGCCATTTCTTGGTGTGAGAATCCTGAATTCCACGAGAATCTTTAGGATTGTACTCAACTGTGCAACGACAACGATCATGGCGTTGATAAACATTTTCCGGCTCCTCATGATAAGGATAGGTGCCGGCTAGGTTTTTACACCAATCACAGGCTTTTCCGCGAACTGTTCTTGTAATTGTCGGTTTCAATCCAGCCTTGGCATGGAAGTCAACATTCGCTTTGATAGCATCATCCACAATCGATTGTGTGAAGTTAACAACTGGCTCTTGTAAGATCCATTTGATAGCTTCAAAATCCGCTTCACTAGACACACGGTTGATAATTCCATCGATACGGTCCTGATTAATCACAGGTAATTGTGCTTTTAGCTTGATTCCGGCAGCTTGATTCAACTCCCCTTGAACATCCCCGGCATACCCACTTACCAAATCAAAATTCTTTTGCATAGTTGGATTCAAAATGCGGTCTGCAATGTTGAAATACATTTTCCCATCTGGCAAAATCTCGGCAGTGATATTAGCCCCCAGGACATCAGCTAAAATTTCACCGACTTCAATGGCAAAATCATTTACATCAATGTAAGTAGCTTTCTTGTCACTTAGTCGCTTCAATGCCTTTTTAAGCTTTGTGCTGCTGTAGGATTTCTCGTCAAATTGTGCTTGGATATTTTCCAAAAGCGATGGTACGATATCATCCACTGCGATCAGCTCCCTTAACGCCAGTCAAATCCCGGATTGTATCGCCATCGACAAAGCCTTCAATAGCTTGGTTGAGTTTGATTGCGCCATCCCCGATAAGGCTCAACATACTTGCATCTGCCTCGAACAATGGCTCCCATTTTGGCTTGGTTTGTACGAATTGTTCTCGCAAATATGGATAATCATCACGCAGACAAGCTGCCAGATAGGCAACATTCAGAAATCCGGAACCCAGAGATCGTTGTGCCTTTCGACCAGCAAGTCGCAAGTTTTCATGACTTGCTTTGATAGCCTCAACACTAGATGGATTGTCAGAAACAAAGCCCAGGTCATCCAGTGTCAATCCTGTTTCACCAGCAAATCCAGCAGCTGCTGTTTTCAGCTGTTCCGTAAATGGCGACATGGAAGACGTCGTAAATTGGCCAAGCGAGGGTTTGTCTCCATCTTCGTCTTTTGTAAATTCCAGCATTGCTGAAATAGTTGCTTTCCAGCTATCCAATGGTTTCGATTCTTGTGAGGTTCCCACAACATATTTTTGAGGGAAGCTATAAAATTCTGCTGTAATATCCGCCCGTTCCAATGTCCGTTTAGCATAGCGCTGGTAATACATCCCCGCACGCGTAATCCGTGAACGACCAAAAGGACGAACTGCATCGGGACGATGAATTAATGGCACCAACAACGGATGGCCGGTTGGGTTTTCAATTGAAAAATCTTCAACATCCGGATTTTTGTAGTAGTAGTCCGTCTGAGTCGGGGAGAAGTAAGCTTCAACAGCTGGATTTCCTTTATCATCTCGTTCCAGCACCGCATACCCCTCTGTTAGCAATCCCGTAATTGGGTCAATGATACCGGTGGCGTTGCTTGCCTCGATTACTTGCAATCGCGGCAATCCGTCCTCAACTTTTGAGATATAAATAAAAGAGCACGATGCAATCAAAGCTGAAAGCACCGCACTGTCGAAAAATACATCTGGATTATTTGCATCGAAAATCTCGTTTACTTCAAAATTGTCATTGGTAAATTCCCGAAACACCAACCGATCAGCAAGAGCATCAACGCCCTTTGCACACCAACCAAGGACAGAACGATAACGACCACGAATCTGTCTAGGAATCGTAACAGAAACATCTTGGTCAATGTATTTCATGGCGTATTGATTGTAACGCATATTCACTTTATTTCGATGGGATACAAGCTTTCTTTGCAGATATTCCATGCCTTTTGCAACCATTTCATCAACTCCTTCGTGTTCGCGCGAGAAAAAATGTACAGTGACGGCGTGAAGATCGGCCACCGAAGGGAAGGGGTGGGTATCCCCCCTTCATATCTTCTAACGCTATGACTTCCAGCAATCATTTTGATCTGTAGGCTACCCAGTTTATTGATTGAGGCAGGTTACGGTTCCCGATTACCTTAGTCTCTTTTTTATCATTTTCTGCATTAAACAGCTTGTCTGACTTCTGTCGGTTGCATGACCAATGAGCCAGCTGTAGGTTCTCAATGGCAGATGGGTGTCCACCCTTTGACACGGGAACAATATGGTCAATGACTGGGCTCATTGGATCAGGATACTTTAATCTCTTATCCACTGGCTTACCACAGATTCCGCAAGTGTTCTCAGTCTTTAGGATACGCTTCTTATTTTTCTCAAAGGCCACACGGTGGGGACCTGACCTGTCTGCTCTGACCATGACATACCTCCTATGATATGTAAAGCACCCTAGAGGATTCGAACCTCCAGACACGGGATTGAACCGCTCACTTCATGATAGCTTAACCTGTGGGCGCGTTTTAGTATCGTTAGATGAATCAGTATTCAATAACAAGAAACTCCCCGCCGACTTCGACGAGGAGAAAGGAGGAAATCACTATACCGATTTCATGCTATCATTATAGCATATAGAACCTTTGCTTTTTTTCCGTCTTTTTTCAATTAGTTAAACATAACTGCTTCATAGCCAAATAGCAACGAAGCCATGTCCTTTATTGCTTTCTTGGTATCTGAATAGACGGTTGTCTGACCGATATTGTAATAGTCCATCAAATCACGCACTGACATTCGCTGCTCTGCAATGTATCTTTTCTTTAATACGCCGAACCGACGCTCCTCCTCGTCTGATCCATGATTGCATTCCCATTCATAGGCTGCCAGCATCTTATCAATGTGACGCACCATTTTATAAGTCTTCATGCGATAGCGCTCCAATGTTTCCAAAGTCAATTCTTCCGAGCCAAGGAAAGTACCTTCATCCGTGTATTTTTCCATGTCAATTTCCCGCACCATCTCTTTGCACTTTCGATAATTGACTAACAACAGTTCAGTATTTTTAACCATGTTTCGCTTACGATCTCGTTCAGCTTGACGCATTTCCTTTTCATGATCGGATAATACTTTTCGAAAGGCATTGACTACTTCCACATTGTTTCGCTTCAGCAGTTCTGTAAATGATTCCTCTGCTAGATATGAGATTGTTTCTTTCATAGCTTCCCTCGATGCAATAGAGGAGATTAATCCGATATCTTCTTTGCTGATTAGCACGGGATATCGGATACCAAAAACCGTTGTTAAACCTAATACAGTATCATCATTTTGATTCATACTTCTCCTCCTGATTAATAAACTACAATATTTTTTTTGCTGATAGCTGTTTTTCCATGAAGCATGTCAATCAGATAATCATCCTCTTCATGTGTGCTTTCAATCAAAACAACTACACTGTTTTCCCTCACGAACTTGATCACACCTCGAAACGGGTGTCGCCATGATTCCCGGCCAACACAATAAACACTCATCCCCGGTGTGAGATCATTTTTCTTTCTTCTTGCCATTTGCTTTCCCCGTTCCATTTGCAATTGCTGCCGCCAAAAGCCGGCGCTTTTTCTTTTTGACTTTTGATTTAGTCTTTCCCATGTACTCTAACTCCTTACTATCCAAGTAACGCCCCAACAAAATTGAGACACGAACTACAATGATTATCCAAATAAAACCAACAGTAAGATAAACGATCACATCTGATCACCTTCAAGCACATCCCCGATGCGAATAATCTTGATAGCAGCAGACTGATAAAGCTCAATCTGCTCCTCTCTCCCCTCATTGGCACCACCAATATACAAATCACCTCTAATATATCGGGATAAGGCAATCCATTCATCCGGTGTGAGATCGTTCATCAGCATATCATTCTCTTTTCCTTGTATGTTTTTACCAATTTGAGCTATTCCTGCACCGTAGAACTCTAATGCCTCACCAATTCCTCTAGTCATAGCACAAATAATCTCAGATACTTTTTTCAATTCTGTTTTGCTGAAACTCTTTACTTTTTTTATATTGCATTGCTGTTCTTTAGCTTTAAGCCTAGCTACTCGTCGATGCCTGTTATTCATGGTGCCCTCCCATTCCTTAGTTATCCTCTTACCCTAACAAGTCCAGATCATAAATTGTATAATCGCATCGGTAGACAAACAGATACTTGCCGTCTACCAGCAGTCCCGTACTCTTAGGCACTTCTGTTTTGTAAAGGGATACGTTATCCCCTGCATATGTTGCAAGCGGTGTGCCATTTTGACTACGGATTAGCACTACTTTTTTCTTGCCGGTAAATGAGTTCCGAAAATCGTTAATCATCGAATTAACAATCGGGACTCCTCGCTGCATTTCTTGGATATCGTTTTTCTTGGCGTACTCATCAAAAACATTCTCCAGCCCACGCTCTGCAATCACCATCGACGATCCAACATGATGCATTTCTTTTTCTCCGATTGTAATTTGGATTACTGAGGAATCTGCAGACTCCAGATCAGTATCAAATGTAGAATCTCGCTCAATCATGATTGATTTGCCGATGACGCGATCAATCAGTTGGCTCTCCTCATCGTATGTCTGGATAGTCATCTCCAAACCCTTAAAACTCTCTTCAAATCCCTTGAACAACATCGTGAGGTCTTGACAGGCAGATAAACTGACAACTGCCATCACTAAAGTCACAATCGCTAAAATTTTCTTTTTCATCTTTTTTCTCCCTCAGCCATAATTGGCAAGATAATTTAATAAATGGAGCCAAAGCTCCTGATATTGCGGCAGCACCCGCTGTAGAAAAAACAGCAGGCGCCTAAGTGATTCGATGGTTTCGTATGTCATAGGATTACTCCTTAATTTGGGTGTGTTAGCTGACCGATTCTTTCAATTCCACGAACAAATTCCAATGCTTGCTGCCTTTATAAATATTGTAGGGAATCGTTTCATCATTCTCTTCGTCATAACCAAAATCCCACGCATCATCACAGACAGATGTTTGATTCCATGCGACACCAATACATTCCTCATCAGCTATCATTTTGTTGATAATATCGGCCTGTTCCGAAAAGCTTGAAGCAGGCTCTTCTTTCCCATACATTTTAAAAGCATGAATTAGCTTCCCGAAGTCTTCTTTTAATACGATGACATCATCGAAAGTTGAGCCCAGCACTATATCTTCGTGCCTTTGATAAAACCCTTTGTTAAATTTCGCCCACGTATTCTTAAAGCCGTTCACTCCGAACAGTTTATCGTGGATATTGTATTTTTCTTGAAGGCTATTCCATACGTGCATTCCACCACGCCAAGCATTTTGAATATCCGTGTAACCCACGACATCTCCATTAGACTTAATCATCATAATTTCAGTTGTACTCATATTGTTTCCTCTTTTCTAAATTGGTGGTTAGCTGACTGACTCAGCTATTTTAATTAGCTTTTTTTTAATCCTATTTAACTGTTTAACAGCGCCTTTTCCATACCAATCTTCAATTCCTTGCCTATTTACAAATTTCATGATTTCGGGTAGAGCTTGCCAATCATCTTTAGTCATTTCACGTTGGATATTTGCTTGATCCAATAGCACTTTGACCTGATAAGACGATATAAACTCCTCACCGCTCTCGCTCAATATAATTGCGGGGAAAACCCTGCTATCAACACACCGCGAATCTCTTAAAGCTTCGATTATTTGCTCTAATGTTAAACTGTCAGCTTTCACCTTTTGTTCAAATGGCGTCATAAAATCACCTCTCCTATTCCGCTAAATCCGTCGTTAACTTACCGCTCAAGTTCCATAATCGCCGCAAAGATAGGAAAAATCTGTTGCGGCACTACTGCATTTCCTAGCGACTTAAGTCTGTCCATCCCTTCGGAAAGCCCATCATCGTTTCGATAAATTCTGACGCTTGGATCGGCGAGTATTCCAGTAGCGCGAGATAGTATACAACCCGCTTCTGTCCGCGTCTCCCCCCTGGTTTGCTGGTCAAAGCTATCCTCACAGAACGCCCAACATCTGCTTTCCTGGTGTATTTCCAAGCTATCCCATCGCTTGCGATTGGAGTTGGCCACAATAAATGTTCTTGATCGCTGGTGCCACGCCCCCACGGCTGAAGCAGGTAGTACAAACGCCCTTGCTTCGTAGCCGATGCTTTCCAAGTTAGATAGTGTGCGGTCGAGCTCCATATTGGCGAAGTTAGCAACATTTTCTCCAACAACCCAAGTGGGCCTGAGTTCGTCGATAATTCTAAACATTTCTGGCCAGAGGTCACGGTCATCTTCCGTGCCTCGTCGCTTCCCAACTGAACTGTAAGGTTGGCAAGGGAATCCTCCGTGAATAATGTCAATTGTTCGGTCTTGATCGATCACACCTTCTTTCTCCAACAACTCTTTATTGAGTTGCTTCACGTCTTTAAAAATTGGCACGTTTGGCCAATGCTTTTTTAATACTTGCCGTGGAAAATCAGCGTACTCGCAAAAAGCGACTGTATCGATCCCAGCCCATTCTGCAGCTAGATCAATCCCACCAATTCCGCTAAAAAGTGATAGTGCCTTCATGAGCGTGCTCCTCTCTCAGTCCACTAAAGTCAGCGATAGCGGCTTTTTTACAGTAGTTCCAGATTTTCATATATATTTCCGATGATTTTTCCATGTAAATAGGCATCCTCCGAAAAGAAATCACACGGGTCATCTTGTATCTGTCTATAAAATCCATCTAACTCAAATGAGTAGCTTCCAAGCATCAGGCGATAGATTTCACCATCCCATTTAACCAAATCATCCTGACAATACTGATTCCCGTGTGCATCAAACAGTCCGGTGTATTGCATAAGAACAACATCATCAAAATCAAATATCTCAGCGAAACATTTAGCACCTTTTAGATCATTTCTTTTTACCAAACAGTTCCTTCCTAAAAAATCTGGTGTAGCTTCTGCTATCACTCCGTCTGGATGATTTGACAGAATCCCGGGTTTAACCCACGCTCTAAACTTCGGTATCATCTTTCGCCCTCCAACCCCCAATTTTTACCTCAATCAGATTTTCTAAATACCTCACTTGCTGCTCCACATATGCTTCATCCCTACAGCATTCCAAACGATGATTAACATCTTGGAGCACCGCCAGTGGGAATTCATACTCAGACAGCAACACATTCAGTCGGTCAATAGCTTTCATGACGAACCTTCTTTCTCTAATACATAAGGCGTGAAAATTGCTCTTTTCCCCGGCAAACACTCGTAATAGTATCCCGACTCAGCAATCAAAAACGTTCGATTCATTCCCTCTTCATCCACGCAAATAGCAAGACGCTGCTTCGGATTTTTAGGATTCAGGTGCAGGTCTAGGTATTTCCATCCCCGCACGTTGCAAAATGCATCAAACTTCATTTCCTCCACTTTTTCATTCAAAATCGCCATGACTAACTCCTCTCTGATATCCGAAGAAAATCAACATATCCTATCGTTGGTACTTGATACTTCATCAAGTCCTCCTCAGTCAAATGCTGATGGCCAAAAACTAGCTTCATGTCTTTCCAAACGCTCCAGGGAACGAACCCTGCTGTATTATTGATCAGACAACAAACACCAACTACCGCTCCCATCTGGTGGTGATACTTGAGACAAACAGACTGGTTTTCAGTAATCACAGTTCTCTTTAGTTTTCCAGTAGTGGTCATTTTAGCTTCAAATGCTATCGCACGCCCACCAGCTAATGTTCCCTTGTAATCTGGTTGAGCCATTCCGGTAAACCACCCGACAAAAGTCCCGTCAGAATTTTTTCCCTTCACTCGGAAAGGTTCAGGCGTTTTCTCAATCATGGCAATGTCACAGTTTTTGTAATATAGACATGCCTGATCAATCATTCGTTCCAAAAGATGCCCCCGATCATTGTTCATCCTGTTTTGTATACTCTGTGAATATTTCGGCACGTTAGCCATCATCGAATATTTCGGCACGTTAGCCACCATCCTCTTTCTTCCACATTTTCAAATACATGTGCCATCCCTTAAACTGGTTTTCCTTAAACACAATACTGGCGATGTGATAACCCGGATATTTCTTAGCGAGGATCTCAGCACCCAAGTCATTTGATGTTGCCATTTTCTCCAGCTGCTTCCGGGTGAATTTGTAATCATTTTTAGTTTTATATGGCCGGTCAAGATTCCTGCTGCAATTCCACAGCTTCTTGCCCTTTTTCCATCTGTGACCCTTAGCGAAGTATCCGGCCAGTGCTTCCAATCCTGTATCCGAACTCGGAAGAATCTTCTTGGTAGTCACATAGCCCAGAGCTTTTCTATTTTTGCCACCGCCACGGGACCAGCACTCATCCAAATCATCCCTGCTGATTCCAGCATTCATCACCACATGGAAATGGACCCGTTCCAAATACTTCTCTTCATCATCCAGCTGATACTCCATGACCCAGATGTATTTCAATTCTTTTTGAAGCTTCTTGTACCGGTCCCTACATTTTCTCAAGAAATTGGTAAGATCCTTTTTGGCTTCATCCACTTTCTCCGGAGGCGGTATCTCACCCTCCTGGTATGTCAGCGTGAAGTAGTAATCCCCTTTAACAAAATTCCCTTGCATGCATAACCGCATCCACCTGAAGGAGTTTCTGTCATTTAGAACCTGTTGTTCTGGACGAGTCAGATACTCCCTCTTCCTCCGATTCCTTCCAGGTGACCCCCGCTTCACTTCATCAGGTAACGGAATAACATCCACTTCGGAATAACTTCCTGTATCGTATTTATTCTGTCTGATAAACATTGCCATTCTCCTCTTGTTTTTTCACAACGTCGCTAAGTTAAGACCTATTACAAGCCCACAAAACGCCGACAAATCAGCGTTTCATTGAAAAAAGTTGTCGGAGATGGTATACTATTGGTAGTTAATGATTAGTACCAAATCCGTGAGTGAACGTCGGCCATGACGTTCACTCTTTTTTTGCATTCATTTGTTCTAGAATGCTATGATCGTGATTTTCAAAAGTGAAAAACAATACCTCTTCAGATTTATGTTTGCCATCCATGTGGTAGATAGACTTAAAAATCTGTCGACCTCGTAGCTGGAAAGTTTGCACCCAACCATCAGTAGTCTTGGCCATGATGGTGTAAACAAATTCCGGAACATCCTCTTTTCGCTTCATCAGTCGCACACTTACGACTCGTGCTGGTAGATCCTCGATTACATGGACTGCTTCGGCTAACATCAGCATAGTCTCCCTCCTTTTTGCCAAATAAAAAGGCTGCATGAAAAGACATCACACAGCCCTATTCGGTTTTAGCCAATGATTGTGATAAAGCCGGAATTGATTTCATCATCAAATTCGCCTTGCAAATACTCCATCACATTTGCAATTGCGTGGTGCTTCCACATACCACCATCAGCTTCAAAAAGTGCACAGTTCCCATTTTTATCAATCCGAAATACAAACGGGCTAGCTGGCTGTTCGACTTCCAAAAATGTGCGGTAAGGTCTCAACTCAACCGGGCTAGGGACCTCTGCTTGACCAACAGTTGCCGCTCCCTGTTTAACAGTCACGGTCTGAGAAACGCCATTGTCAGTGACATCCCCACCGCCTTCAATTCGGATTGCACTAGCGCACTTCCGAATCGCTTCGGAATTCTCATCGCGTTGGAAAAGGGACAAAATATTGATGATGAATTGTTCCGAATCCAAGAACCGGCCATATGGATAGCGATCTAATTCTGCTGTGGCCAAAATAGCAGATTCCCGTTTTCTGTCCGCATCTAGTTCCGAGTAGACATTGACTTTCGTAGGTGAAGCAACATGGATCAGCAACTTACTCCCCAAAGTTTTATCAAACTGCTCTTTCAGATAGCCAACCAGTCCAGAGAGGGTATGGACTTCTAAAGATGAGGCATACTTTAACCCTTCCAGTTCGACCAGGGTCGCCTTGCCTCTGTCATAAAATGTTTTTCCTTTTTCTTCATATAAAACCTTTTGTCCATCAGCGAGCTCTACCGCATATGCCAATGCATCTTTGATATTCTCTGTCATTGCATTTCCTCCTAGTTAATTTGGCTTTTTTTATCATCAATGAATTTGATGATCTCACCTGGTTCTTTGACTTGTTGCGCTGCCACTTCTTTTTCAATTTCTTCAACAGGCTTTCCATGATCATCTTTTAATTTAGAATCAGCCGTATCAAAGAACATTTGCCCTTTTTGTCCGCTTTTCAGTTCGTTGGCATATACATTGCCATCCAATTCATCAATCAGCACTTTTGTTCCTACTGCTTTTCGTGGAACCAGCGATGATTTCACTTCTGCATCCAAATACATCATGTCTCGATGATCATCTGCAGTTAAGGTGACTGTGATGGTGATCTTTCGTTTTTTCTCCGGATCCGTATTCAAATCCAAAATGTTTTCTGTCACTTTGGCCACTTCGTGATCAAAGCGCTCCTGCAAAGAGCCCTCAGCAAGCTCACTGAGATTCGTATTGATTTTCTCCATGGAAAAATTGCTCCCTCCTGTGCTATACTTTCTTTAGTTAAATGATTTCTTCGACTGACCATGCTTGCCGGCTGTGGTCAGTCTTTTTTTGCATTACTGTTGATCCTTCTGATTTCATCTATCAAGTATGGGTCAACCTCCTCTACTCGAACCTCTAAGCCTTCACACAGCTTAATAACTTTTTCAAAACTGATTTTTCTCTTTCCAAGTTCCATCAAATTAATATTACTTGCGAAAATCCCTGATTTTTCGGAAAGCTCTTTTAACGTCAAACCCCTTTTTATCCTTAAAAATTTAACTCTTCCGCCAATTGTTGAAGTATCAATACGTTCCAATTTTCTTTCGATAATATTTCTCTTGTCTTTCTTCACTTTCCACTCATAATTTTCAAGTTCTGCCAATCGCTCTTCTGAAATCTCAACCATTAACAGTCCCTCCTTCCCGTTTATTTAAATTCGGTAATATCACCGCAAAATATTCCCGAAGTAAGTTAGTACAAGTGCCACTAACTGTGTATATTGCTCATTGGTCGATAAAAAGTAGATAGTGATATCCGAATTTTCATCACTATCAAAGGAACGATCTTCAACTTCGGCAGTTGATTCGAATCTGGTCCACAAAATATTTTTGATTTTCTGTGCATAAGGCTTCGCATATTTCTTAGGAACCTCAATGGTTAACTCCTGTTGTTCAAATTTCATTTTTTCTTCTCCTTTCCACTCGTTTTGCTTCTGCATCATCGTATGAAGTAAAAAGCAACAAACCAAATGGCAACGTCCAAACAAATGCCATCTGCCAGTTCATCCAGATATGCAGTACATTAAAAAAGATGAGTGTGACAGCAACAATGCGAATTACATGTTTCATTTTTTTCTCCCTTCAATTAAGCAAGTCATTGCGGATAAAATTATTGCAATCACGAACAATAGAAATGCATTTTTTAAATTTATCAAATACTTGCTCCTCTCGATTGAGCCACAAGTTTATTGACAAAATACACTTGTCCTTTACCAGTTACTTTTGGAGTCTTATTAATCGATGTGTGACCATCGGAATGTGAAACCACTGTCTCTTTCACCTCGAATAGTTCCAGATCCATTGATTTTTGAGTTGGCATGTTCCAGTCTGTACCTTTACGACGAATCAAGAAGCCATTTCCTCTTAACCATTCAAAAAGTCGATTTGCCCCCATCTCTACTCCATTCTGCTTGATCAGTTTTGCGAGATCACCGACCAAAATGCTCGTGTGACTTGCAGAAACGGAATCAGCAAACAGCGCTTTGGGTCTCATCTCAGCATTTTCGAGTTGCAATGCCTCGACTTTACGAGTTTGAATTTGTAAAGCACGCTGGACGACCATTTCTGGATTATTCCACGCACGCTCAACCTGCAAAAAATACTGCCGTGCTTGCCTGCCCTTCTCAGAACGCTGGATCATTGATATTTCTTTTGCCATGTCCAGTTTTAAAGCGTGGTCTTGCAAGGTCTGTCTTGCTAGGGCGTTAAAAACTTTACACCCTGTGTAATCCACTCCTTCGGCAAATCCATATTTAAGCATTCGCTCGAACCAGCTTGAGTAGCGTTCGGTTACTTCTAAAAAACCATGCAATTCCCGTCCGCTGATCAGCTGTTCATCATTTTCGTTAGTAGTCACCTTTATTAGTTCGTTCATTCTTTTCTCACCTGCTTTCTCGCAACATACTCGTATAGCGCTATCGAAGAAAATTTCCAGTTTTTTCCAACTTTCACTCCGGGAATAACACCAGCCTCCGCTTCTTTGTTAATTGTTGAAGCAGAGGATCCAAGATAGTCTGCAGCTTCTTGCGATCCCCAGATTTCATTTCTAATCGTTTTTTCCGATAGAAGTACTCGTAGATCCTCTAGACTCACCAAAGTCAAAGTTTGTGACACCTACCTTACCTCCTCTTTTTGTTCAGTTTTCCGTACAACCGCTGTAAAAAAATATTCCCCTACATCACTATTAGAGATATCTAGTACTTTAGACACCCGAAGTATTTCAGATTGTGTAAAATTCGACTTACTGTTTAACTTTTGATTCAGAGAAGTCCGGCTCATGTTAACTGCAGGGGCTAGTGACTCTTGAGAATAGCGCTTTTCCTTCATCTTTTTAAGTAGCAAGTCATAGTTATATGTGACAGAGAACTTCTTCATCAAATCACCTCCACCTCGCGCGTTCGGTTTTCTGTACAAATCCATCTTAATCTCAAAGTTAACGTATGTCAACAATAATTGTTCAGCTTTCTGTACTTTATGCTTGCTGTTAAAAAATTTTAACAGTATAATGTGTTCATGGAGGTGTACAGAATTATGAACAGTTTTGCAGACAGACTAAGTGAAGCGCTATCCCTAAAAGGAATATCCCAGGCTGAATTATCCAGAAGAACTGGTATCGGAAGGAACTCTATAAGCGATTACTTGAAGGCAAAATATGAAGCGAAGCAAGATAATCTCTTATTACTAGCAAATGCTTTGGATGTTAATGAAGCTTGGCTAATGGGCCTCGATGTTGAGATGGAAAAAAATAGTATAACCTCCATTTACAATCAGTTGAATATGGATAGACAGAAATTAGTCTCTAACTTTGCTATTAAGCAATTAAATGAACAAAAAGGACTAGTCGCTTATCCCAATTCGGATAATGATATCTATACCCTTGCAGCTCATAGAGTTGATGAAGACCACATAGCATCCTCTGAAGAGATCGACGACTTGAATGATTTCTTGGATGACTTAGATACAAAATATGATGAAAAACATCGGGATCAGTGAGGTGTTTTAAGTGAATGACTTTGAAACGCTTTTAGATATGGTGAGTAATGAAGTACCAGTGATTGAAGGGCCACTTTTAGAAAAGGGCTACGAAGGGTTGTATCGTCAGGGCCGTATTTACATTGAGAAGAGTTTATCAACTAACCGAAAGAAAGAGAGGTTGATGGAAGAATACAGCCATCACAAGACTTCTGTTGGCAATATCATCAACTATGATTCGCCAGAAAATCGAAAACAGGAGCTTAGAGCGAGGCGTCTAGCCTTGGAGGCGCTAGTACCATTGGATAAGTTGATTGAATGTTCATTTGCTGGATGTATTGGGAATTATGAATGCGCGGAATATTTGGAGGTCGAAATTGATATATTAGCAGACGCTCTCCGTCACTATGCCAACAAACTTGGGCAAGTCAGTTTGCATGATGGATACATTCTTCACTTTACTGGCGATTCAGTCATCGTTCTAAATCCGAGAAAATAAAAAAGCCCGTGCTGCAAACACGGACTATGAACCTCATTCCTGAGATCCCTCAAAAATATTATATCAAAGAGATGAGGAGAAAAAAATGGATAATGTGTTTTTAGTGTTATTTATTGCATCAGCGGTTGGTATTTGGTATTTCATTAAGAAACAGCCAGATAAAAACAAACGAAACATCGCAATTGGTCTTCTAGTTGTTTCATTTGTTGGCTTTGGGCTGACAACAGATTCATCAAAGAAAACTGCAGCTGACGAACCAAGTTCAAAGTCATCTGCCAAAGCAGATAATTCATCTGAGAAAAAAGAGGAAAAGAAAGAAGAAACGAAAGAGTCATCTAAAAAAGTTGAATTAACTTTAGAAGTTCCTAAAGAAGTCGAGGTTGACAAGGACGGAAAGGCATCTATTTCTGGTACAACTACTCCTAATGCACGTGTATCTGTTGGCATGGGAATCATTGGAGATTCTACTGAGGCAGACAAAGACGGAAAATTCACTTTAAAATATGAACTTACAGGTGATGACGAAGAAGAAATTACGATTAACTCAACGCTTGATTCAGACACAAAAGATATGAAGGTAAAAGTTAAACCAAATTCAGAAGTAAAAGCGGCGCAAGAAGCTGCAGCAAAAGCTCAAGCCGAAGCAGATGCAAAAGAAGAAGCGGAAAAAAATGACCCTGCAACATATAATACTGGTATTACTTATGATAATTTAGCTCGTACTCCTGACCAGTATATGGGAAATAAGGTAACTTTCCAGGGCAAGATCATCCAAGTCATGGAAGGTGATGGCTACACTCAATATCGATTTGCAGTAGACTCCAACTACGACAATGTGGCCCTTATTGAAATTACATCTGATAAGTTATCCACACGCGTTCTTGAAAATGATATTATTACAATTTATGGAGAATCGAAGGGTAATATTACTTATGATTCAACCCTTGGTGGTAAAATCACTATCCCTGCAATTTCTGTAAATATGTTTAATATTGACGGACAAGGATAACCTTTCATACTTCGTGACAAAAAAGCACACCCTCCTGCCGGCAAGCTAAAAGGGTGTGCAACACATTAACCTATAATACAATAGGCTTCTTTGGCTATTGTATCAAAGAAAGCGAGCTGTTACAAATGGCTGAAAGACTAAAAGGCTCAGTAGAAGAAATTTCTCCAGGGCGCTGGCGTCTTCGTGTTACAACCGGTTATAACAAAAAAGGCAACCCCATTCGGGAAAGTGATGTTGTGGACGCCAAGAATAGGCGCAAGGCTGAACAATCACTGGAAGACTTCATTGAAGAGCTCGAGGAACATGGTTATAAAAATATTCGTAACATTACCTTGAAAGCCTTCTTTGAAGATACTTGGATCAATGATGCAAAAGCTCTCCTCGACTCCGATGCTGCTTACCAAGGATATAAGTCCATCATGGAGAAGCGATTCATTCCCGAGATTGGAGATGAAAAGCTTCGAGAGATTCGCCCATTCCAAATCCGCAAAATCATTGATGGTGCAACTTATCTGAAGGATGTAGATAAGCCCGTTTCCAGAAAAACGAAGCAACGATTCCTAAATGTAATTGCCCACGTCCTCAACCTTGCGAAAAAGGAATACACACTGATTGATAATAATCCTGCTGCAAATATTGAGTTCACGAGACGAACTGGAGAGAAAAAGCACGTTTACCCTCCTTACAACCTAAAAGAAATCAATCAACTTTTTAAAGCACTCAAGACCTCCTCTGCTCCACTCAAAGATCGTGTGATGATTTATACGGCCATCATCACTGGGGCACGTCTAGGCGAAATAACAGCTTTACAAGAGGATGATTTTGATCACGAAGAAAAGATGATTTGGTATCATCAACGGATTGTTTCTCAAAAAGATGAAGCTGGTATCCAACATTGGATTAGGAAAGATGGCCTGAAAAACGCGGACGAGAAAACCATGGCCGTACCAGAAGACTACCTGAAAATGGTACGTCAGCTTTGCGAAGAAAATGCACGCATCCGGAAAAAGTTAAATGTAAAACCAGACCGGTTATATCTTTTTATTGATGTTAATACTGGCACCCACTGCATCCCTCAAAGTTTGAGAAGACAGTGGGCACGTTTCATGCAATCAGAAGGACTGCGATACATTCGCTTCCATGACCTCCGCCATACTAGTGCGTCTTACCTTGTAGCTATGAACACAGTCCCAACTAAAGTAATTCAGGAGCGACTAGGACACGCAAGCTATAAAACAACCATGGACATGTATGTTACCGCATTGGATGAATCAGACAGAGATGCTGCTGATACATTTGGAGATGCAATCAGTAGTGTTAATGTTATTGAATAATATGTAAAAAATTTTCTGCCCAAACCTCTGCCCAAACAGCTATTTTTAGGCAAAAGAAAAAAGGTTGATAGACGAGCTGCTAAGCCTGTTCTATCAACCTTTTCTAATGTTATAGCCTGTACGGGATTCGAACCCGTGCCTCCACGCTGAGAACG
>NZ_JBMHFB010000017.1:0-24776 GCF_049166715.1 Enterococcus infantis
TGCCCAAACAGCTATTTTTAGGCAAAAGAAAAAAGGTTGATAGACGAGCTGCTAAGCCTGTTCTATCAACCTTTTCTAATGTTATAGCCTGTACGGGATTCGAACCCGTGCCTCCACGCTGAGAACGTGGCGTCTTAACCCCTTGACTAACAGGTCATGTCCGCCGATTTCCTCGGTCAACATAGTTATCATAGCACTTTTATTTAAAATGTAAAAAGAAACGACTTGCAGGAATCCACCTTCCCTTCCCTAAATCTTTCTTGTTGCTGCGGTCATGGTTGCTTTACTCTTGGAACCTTACAAAACTGTTCGCAAGCTGTCAGCTAAAGCATGCCGTCTTTTGCAAAAGAACTGCTACACTAAGAAAAAATGTAGAGAAAGCAGGGAAAGTCATGAATACGATTGGTCTTATCAGCTTAGTAATAGGCATCGTTTTTACTCTTAGCGGAATTTGGGTAGCCGCACCGGCAGCCGGCGACTTGCGAAAAGGGACCTTCCGCCACGAACTTTTTGACTTAGGCATTTTACTGATTGCGGTTGCCGTTGCCATTGCCGGCGCTTCATTGTTGGGAATTTAAGTTTTTTACCAAATAAGATCTGTCAATTGTGGATAAGGAATAAAGGGCTGCAAGTCGTCGCCAGGCTGCTGCAGCTCTTTTTGCATCCACAAAACGTCATACCAACGGGAAAACTTATAGCCAATCTTTGGAAAGCAGCCTACTGTTTGGTACCCGAATTTTTCATGAAAAGCCACGCTGGTCTGGTTGCCTTCTGTAATACACGCTGTCAAATTTATCAGTCCCTGCTTTTGCAGAATCTGTTCCAATTTTTGGTACAGCAGTGTTCCGACACCTTTCGCAGCACGGTCTTGCTTCAAATAAATCGTCACTTCACAGCTCCAGTCATACGCCGTCCGTCCCTTGTAGACTCCCGCATAGGCATAACCGATAATTTGGCCTTCTTGCAGCGCCGCAAGATATGGATAGCGGGACAACGTGGTGACAATACGTTTTCTAAATTCTGGGACTGTTGGCACCTCGTACTCGAAAGTAATTGGTGTCTCCAAAACATACGGTTGATAAATGGCTAAAAGCTCTGCCGCATCTTCCGGCTGAACTTCACGGATTTCGATCATGTCCCATCATTCCTTTCTGTGATTTCTATCATCTTGGCACAATTTACAATATTTGTAAACGAAAATTCGATGGCTCAAGGACGTCCACTATCTAAAAAGATACGAAAAAAAGCTGAACAACAGTTGCTTTCTTCATCTAACGTTCGCCTAAAGGAAAATCGTTGGGAGATGCAATCTGTGATTCAGCTTTTTTGTATCTTGCAGTTAGCGGTTCTTACGTATAGAACGCTGTTTTTCAGCAGTCGCTTTTTGTGCCTGCTGCAATTCTTGTGCGGCTATTTGGAAAAGAGCCCCACTATTTTCTAGTGGCTGTTGTTTGTTGTAAAGATGGGCTTCGTAATCCTCAGTCAAAGCAATAAATTTCGTTGTCTGCTGTGGGTAGGTCTCTGTCAATCGGCGGCCATATTCTTTGAGGTCTTCTGAAGGTTGCCGAGAAAGCAGTTTCTCCCATTCCTTCAATAAATACAAGTACCCAGTTGAAAAAGGCTGCTTGCTGCACTTACTGATTACAAAAAGTACAAACTTTAGACGCCGATGCCAAACAAGGAAAATCAAGGCGACAGCTGCTAACCCGCCGGCAATTAGCAGCACGGTCTTGTACCCCCAAGAACTGTTGCTGTTTTCTTTTGAGTCGGCCTTTTCACCTGCAGAAGTCGCTAGCTGTTGCTGGCTTTCAGTGGTCGTAGCACTTGTGCTCTCTGCTGTCTCTGACGTTTGACTGCTTTGGGCCGTAAGAGAGCTGTCTGTTGTCATTTGGGTTGTCTGCGTACCTTCCTCAGCCAAAGCGGCCCCCGGTCGATCTGGGTTTATAAATGAAGGGGTCGGTTCAAAAGGAACCCAGCCATAGCCTGCAAAATAGACTTCTGGCCAAGAATGAGCGTTGAGGTTTTTGATTTCATAGACCTTTTGTTCTTCAAAACTCGGACGGGCTTCTCCTTGACTGAAGCCTTTTGCCCAGCGAGCAGGAATGCCCAGTGTTCGCAGCATCACCACCATCGCCGAAGAAAAATTGTCACAGTAACCCACCCGTGTCTCAAACAAAAACTGGTCGACGTAATCTTGATCCGGCAGAGGGGCTACTGCATCCACTTTGGAATAACGAAAGTCTTTTGAGGTGCTCAAATACGTTTCTACCGCAGTGACTTTTTCGTAGAGCGTTCGTTGCTCTCTGGTGACTTGCTCAGCCAACGACTGAATTCGCTTCGGTAACTCTTCCGGCAATTGCAGATAGTCGCTTTCGGTTGGAGGCAGCTCCAGCAAAACACCACGTAAAGAATCGACGCTGTAATCCGGCTCCTGCGTATCTAAATAGACCTGCTGCTTTTCTGCCTCTTCTAAAATCAAATCCACTCGCTGATTGAGCTGGGCGTATTCAAACCCGAGAAATCCGGAAACCAATCCAATTGTAGTGTTCCCGTAAGGCAATGGCAGATAGGTATTTCGGGTCATAAATTCCAAATTGATTCGTTGTTGCTGGGGATATTTCAACAATGGCGCATCAGAGGCTTGCACTGTAAAACGATTTTCCAAAAGGACACTGCTTTCTTCCGGCTGCTGTCGCTGCCACCCTTTGCCAGTGTAGTTATCTTTACTGTCTACTCGCCAATAATGCGGCCGCAGCTGTTGAGCGGTGAAAAGCAGCGTATCATCATCCACCATAGCTCCTCCCAGCGCTTCGTCATCTTCGCTGAACCCGGTGCGGGTGTTGCTACCGACACCGATGCTCTCAATATAATTGTAAAGCCCGACATCGTTAAAATAGTTGCGAACAGCCACCGTCTGTTTGGCAAGTGGGTCTCGCAAAAAAGTATCCGGCAGATATTGGGCAATTCCAGCCATCAAAAAGAGCAATAAAACAGCAACCAGAATATAGCTGCCTTCATGGGATAGTCCCCGGCGGCGATTTTGCTTCAATCCGTAAGAAAACAAGCCGCAAGCAGCCACAAGAAAGATCTGTAGCAACGGCTCCAAGTGATTGAAAACAACGAGAATCAATAAATAAGCCAGCATCGTCAGGTAGCTAAATAGAAAGTGCTCATACTCGATCATCAGTACACTCAGGAGTACCAAGGCTGCCATAATCAGACTAAACGCTAACAATGACGGGGTTCGGCCGAAGCCTTCTGACTGGACCAGGTTTATCAATGGACGCAATTGCCGCCAAATCGCTGCGAGCCACTCCAGCTCCACCGATTGACCTAACGGAAAATAGCGATACACCCCAAATGCAAATAGCAATAAGACTGCCGGCAGACGTAACCAGCCCTTGGGCAATAGCGCCAATGACAAACAGACAGCGCCTGTTACCAAGACGGCAGTGCTTTTATCCTCAAAATGATAAACGGTCAAAAATTGTTGCAAAACCGCTGTTAAGCCAATAAACGCCGCAAGAGCAAAAGGACCTTTTCTTTGGAGTCGCTGAATCATGAAAACTGACCCCCTTTGTCTGGTACTTCTGCAAAAGTTTCCACCAAGACTGGCGTCATTTGGGAAAGATCATAGACCGCTACTTGATTGTTGCGTTGCCAACTCCGCACCTGCTCTTTCAACTCAGGATCTTGCGTCGTAGTAAAGATTAGCAGTTGTCTATTTTTAAAGGCTGGCAGTGCCGGTATTTTTTCAAAACCAGCTGCCAAGGCAAACTGTCGATCGTCTTGCAGCGGTGCGATCCCTGTTTTTGTTACCAAGCATTGCTCCGTCTGGCCTTTAAATACTTTTTGCAACGTGTAATAGCGGCTCAAGCCTTGTTCAAATGTGCTAGTACGCTTTCCCCAGAATAACAAAAGCGTCGGCGTCTCCTCGTGTTCTTCATACTCGCGAATGATCAACTCCCGCTGACGAGCACTTTGTTTCCAGTCCATCTGCTTCAAGGGATCGCCACGACGATACTCTCGAAAATTTCTGATGTTCGCCGAACGCTCACCAAAGCTTGCCCGTTGTCGCGCTTGGCTGATTTCGAGAGCCCATTGTTCAGCAGTTGAATCCCTTGCAGGTAAAACGATGATTTCTGGTGAAAGAGAGAACTGCCGCTGTTTGGTGAACAAGCCAAACCAGTCGACTGCTTCTGCGGTTACCCTGGTTTTCTGAAAAATTCCCCGCTTGGCTGCAGTCAATTCGAACACCGTCTGCCAAGGCTGCCCGTGATAAAAACTGGCAAAAGTCTTTTTGGTGGAATAATCCGGCAGTTGCAGACTCAGCCCCGGCGCCCAATACACACTCCGACTTTTGACTGTAACGACTAGGGAAAAAGATTGCCCCACTGTCGTCCAGACCGGTGAATCTGCAATAAAAAACAGCCTATTCAATGGAAAAATGAGCGTCACGAGATTCACCAAAACAAAAATCAGATAAAAAAGCAGCAACAGCCAACCGGAAGTATCGTTAAAAATGATTGCATAAGCAGCTGCCAACCCCAATCCAATCAACACCAACAGAATTTTTAAACCCTGCTTGAAATGTCTCATTTTCTCTTCTTGACGGGAACAGCTACCTGCTGGATTATCCCCCTCAAGACCTCCGCTGTCTGAGCCTGTGAAACACTGCCGCCTTGAAGGATCAAACGGTGACTGAACACTGCCGGCAAAATTTTTTGCAGATCCTCTGGCGTGACGTAATCTCTGCCTTGAATCATAGCATAGGCTCGTGCTCCTTTCATAAAGGCGATCCCTCCCCGAGGACTGACCCCTAAACGCACACCGGGAAACACTCGGCTAGCCCGTACCAAATCCAGCGCATAGCGAGTCACCAGCTCATCGGTATAAACGTCATCCACGGCTTGTTTCAGTTGAGACAGCTCCGTCGTGGTTAAGACTGGCTGCACGTCTGCTAACGCGCGTTCCTGTTGACCATTCATCAACTGCAGCTCATCTTCCAACACAGGATACCCAATCGCCAAACGAAATAAGAAACGATCCAGCTGTGCTTCCGGTAGTGCAAAGGTGCCTTCATATTCAATCGGGTTTTGTGTAGCCAAAACGAAAAAGTTTTGATCGAGAGCATAGGTGTGATTGTCAATCGTGACATGACCTTCAGACATGGCTTCCAGTAAAGCCGCTTGGGTTCTCGGTGCCGTCCGATTGATTTCGTCTGCCAAGAGGATCGTCGTAAAGATTGGTCCTGGGCGAAACTCAAATTGACCACTCTGCTCGTTGTAGATTGACACACCAGAGATATCGCTGGGCTGCAAATCCGGCGTAAACTGCACGCGGGAAAATTGCCCTTGGATGGCTTTTGCCAAAGTTTTAACCAATACGGTCTTACCGACACCGGGAATATCCTCAAACAAGACATGTCCACCAGCCAGCATCGCAGTTAAGGTCATCTGGATGACTTCCCGCTTACCGATGACCACCTTTTCAATCTCATTTGTCAAGCGCTGCAATTGTTGAAACTGTTCTTCTCTCATGCCATTTCCTCACTTTCACAGACAACTTCTTTTCCCTATTGTATCGGGAATCTTTCCGACGGGCAAACGCAAAAGTCCCTTGTCGTATAAAATACCTCTTCCCAGAAAAAGACAGCCACTCCAGGTCATTCAAGCTTAAAATTCGATACAATCTACAATAGTCGGATTCCTTTGCTAGACAAACGTCAGTGCCTCAACTCACTTGTGCAAGCAAGTGAAAGGTGAGTTTTCTCTTGACTAATCGTAGGAACGGGAATGTGACATAAGTAATTTCCAAGTGCTAAACAGCGGATGTTTAACCACAATTCATAAAAAGTATACGGATGAAGAAAACTTTGACTATCTTGATGTCTTAGTCCGAAAAGAGAACATTACCCTACGTGTCAAGAGAAGTGAATAACGCTGACCTTGCTTGATGAAATCAAGGGAAGCCTGTGTTTGAAATTTTTAGCAATGAAAAGCCGACGATCTTCCAATGATTTTAATGGAAGATCGTCGGCTTTTGGGGTCTCACGTTTGGCATTGTTTCCTTCACAGGACGGTGACTCAACTACAGTCAGCCTCTTCCTTGTGGCTTACGTTTACTATTTCCTTTACAGGAGGATGATAAGACGATGGTCACCGTCTCTTGACGACAGTTAATAGATTAATTCTAACAGATCTGCTTTTTCAATATTACCAAAATATTTTTTCACGTCAATTTCATCAATAACAGCTTTTAGCGCTTCTTTATCATATCTTGTGCCCACCAATGCCGCTTCAACATCTTTGACTTCTCCTAGTCCGAAAAAGTCCCCATAGATCTTGGCATCAGTAATTTTACCTTGCTGCACATTCAACCGGATTTCGATGGAACCGATTGGGAACCGATGTTGCTTTTCGATATCGAATTCTGGTGATTTGCCGTAGTTCCAATCCCAATTACGGTAGAAGTCTTCAGAAATACGATTGATTTTTTCCCAGTCGGCAGCTGTCAGTTCATAGGTTTTCACGTCAGCAATAGTGTCCGTACCAAAGATTTTCAACAAGATATCCTGGCGAAATTCTTTGGTAGTCATGTTTTGTTTGTCTTGCGGCAAAAACGGTTTGATATTCGTTACCCGAGAACGGATGGATTTGATGCCTTTTGATTCAATCTTATCTTTTTTGACCTTCAATGCATTAACAACTTCATTGATATCTGAGTCAAACATGATTGTTCCGTGAGCAAACATCCGACCATTGGTAGCGTACATCGCATTGCCAGAAAACTTCATGTCATCGATTACTAAGTCGTTGCGGCCCTTGAGTTGTGCCCCTTCGACACCCATTTCATGAAGTGCTGCCACGATCGGTTTCGTGAGCTTTTCAAAATCTCTAAATGAGTTGCCGTCGTCGGGCATGATGAAACTGAAATTCAAATTTCCCAAATCATGATAAACTGCCCCGCCGCCTGAAAGACGTCGCACAACATGGATGCCGTGTTCTTCCACGTAATCTTTGTTAATCTCTTCAATCGTATTTTGATTACGTCCAATAATAATGGAAGGTTCGTTAATGTAAAACAGTAAAATCGGTTCTTCCAAAGGCATTTCATGGACTAAAAAATGCTCAATAGCCAGGTTTACCCGAGGGTCGTTATTTTCATTCGGTACAAAAATCATTCAGATCGTCTCCTCATTCGATTTTTGACGACAACTTGCCGGTCGATTCGGCTAGTTTGTCGAATCTTTTTTACGCCAAAGAGCTGAACATCTCAGATTTCAAAGACCCCTTTGACTTCGGCTAAGTCCACAGGAATTTCTTCTCCCGCAGCCTGAATCGCCTCGTTGCGCAGTTGGTTCAAATCGCCAAACTGGGGCAGATGGGTCAAAACCAGACGTTTCACTTGCGCTTTTTTGGCAAACTCACCGGCTTCTTTACTAGTGAAATGGGCTTTGTGGTGTTCATTACCGGCAAACAGATAAGTATCCGCCAAAAACAGATCGGCCTCCGCGGCAAAATCCGAGAATTCTGCCAGGTAACCGGAGTCACCGGTGAATACAAATATTTTACCTGTACTATTTTCTACAAAGCGCATGGCATAGCAAACAACCGGATGTATCGTCTTCATAAATGTAACAGAAAACGGACCCAATTCCAACTGTTCCGTCTCGAAATAGGGCCGGCCTTCTGTAACATTTGGCAAGGTCAATTCTTCAAAGTGAACCGTGTCCAAAGTATGACCATAAATCGGTAATACTTTCTTTGGCTCTCGGTTTGGATGTAGTTGCCAATAATACTGCAAGACACCGAGATCTGCGATATGGTCGTGATGGTAATGGCTGATGATCGCCGCATCTAGCGCCAACGGATCCAAAATTTCTTCCAATCTGACCAAAGTCGTGCTGCCACAGTCCAATAACAAATTGAAATCTCCCGACTGTAGCAGGTATCCTGTGGTTCCCTGTCCTTTATAAGGATATGCTCCAAGACATCCCAAGACTGTCAATTTCATCTAATCGCACCTTTCTGTATTCGAATTTTCAGTGATTGGCTCCCATCCACTTTATCATTGAAGCCTGCTATTCGTCCAACCACAGCAGTTACAAAAAAAAGACCGGGCACAGTGGCCCGGTCAATCGTTACATTCAGATTAAAACTAGTAGCTACGCAATTCTTCGACTGTTTGATCATCCAAGCGACGGACAACTTCTGTCACCAATTTTACCGTGTTCAAGTAGTCATCTTCATGGATTACAGAGGTGTGGGAATGCAGATAACGAACTGGTACTGTAATCGCGACTGAAGGGACACCGTCGCGAGTCAAATGCATCTGACCTGCGTCTGTCCCGCCACCGGCAATCACTGTGTATTGGAAGGGAATTTCCAATTCTTCTGCGACATTGATTACAAAATTCAACAGTTTTTTATGAGGAACCATTGAGGCATCAAAGATCAAAATTTGTGGCCCGTCCCCTAATACGGAATCTGCTTCTTTTGGACTCATACCTGGCGTATCCCCAGCAGTTCCGGTATCTAATGCAATAGCGATATCTGGATTTACCAAATGAGTACTGGTACGAGCGCCTCGCAAACCTACCTCTTCCATCACATCACTTGCAGCAAACAGGCAGTTCGGGTGCCCTTCATTAGCCAAATTTTCCAATACTCGCAAAGAAACAGCCGTGCCGACACGATTATCCCAAGCTTTTGCCAGCAAGAATTTACTGTCATTCATACGTTGATATTGGATGTAAGGCGTAATCATATCTCCAGGTCGAATGCCCCAGCCTTTTGCTTCTTCAGCAGAGGAAGCGCCGATATCAATGAACATATCTTTGATGTCGTAAGGTTTGTTGCGGACTTCAGGCGTCAAGACATGCGGTGGTTTTGAACCGATGACACCATGAATCAATTTTCCGGCTTGTGTTTTGATTTCCACTTGTTGAGCCAGCATCACCTGGCCCCACCAGCCTCCGAGAGTCTGGAACTCGATAAACCCTTTTTCAGTGATTTTTGTGACCATAAAGCCAACTTCATCCATATGACCGGAGATAAAAATCTTCGGACCGCCGCCTTCTCCCACATGTTTGGCAATCACACTGCCCAGGCCGTCGAAGAAAATATCTTCGGCAAAAGGTTTGGCATAGGCTTTGAAGATTTCTCGCACTTCTTCTTCATTGCCGGGAACTCCTCTGGCACTGGTCAGATCGATCAAGAGTTGTTCGTCTTTTTGTTCAAGCATTGTTTATCTGCTCCTTTAAAAATATACTGAATGATTGCTGTTGGAAAAAGCAAAAATAGACAGGGTTACCGTTTTTGAGCAACTTTACCAACATTAGCCGATAAAATCGCCAAAGGTCTGTGTCAATCTTTTTTCATCCCTTCAATGCTCCGGCTTTAAAACCAAGAGCGACAATCCTTCGATCCTTTGATCAAAAGCTATTATAACATGCACAAGATCGTTTTCGAAAAAAACCGTTTTGTTATTTTTTATCTTCTTTCATCACAAAAACACCCCCGCTTTTACTGTTGCTGTGAGCTCACACATTTAGCTGCTTAAAAGCAGGTTATACAGCGCACTTCTTTGTGGCTAATTCAATCGTGTTACGGCAGTTGTAGCGTGTTTGCTATCTTCAAAAGCGCCGGAAAGACTCGTTTTTTCCTCGTTGCAAAACCAGATACTTTTTTCGTTGGGAATGTGACCTGAGTAATTTTCAAGTGCTAAAAAGCGGATGTTTAACCACAATTATTAAAAAGTATATGAACGAGAAAAAATCGTGACGATCTTGATGTCTTAGTCCGAAGAAAGAACATGACCATACGTATAAAGAGAAAAAGTGAATTAGGCTGACTGCTCTTGATGAAATCAAGGGCAGTCAGCTTTTAAAATTTTTAGCAATGAAAAGCCGATTATCTTCCAATGATTTTAATGGAAGATAATCGGCTTTGGGGCCTCACGTTTGGTATTGTTCGCGTCAAAAGACGGTTCAAAGGACGGTGCCTCAACGATTGTCACGGCCCCGACGACTGTTACGTGTCAGCGACAAAAAGAGTTGTATTTAACCAGTGGCTTATCATTTCTCAGCAGTAAGTTGTTCTGGAGAAAGTTGCTGCCATTCTTTTGAATAGAAATAATCTTGCAGGTGATACGTGGTTTTCTTTGTCTTCCCGTCTGCCAAAAACGGTGCGATGGCTTGGTCAGCCGCTAGCCAACCTCGCCAACCCAAATGGATCGTATCTTCCATAAAATAAGGTTCAGCCGCACGGTCAGTAAAGTCAGCGATGTTATGAAACCCTTGCTCATTCAATTGAAACTTAATCTTTTGCGCAAATTCCTGCAGCATCTTTTGCGACAATCCTGTGAAATCTGACCATTTTTCGTTGACCGGCGGGATGATGAACAACGCATCGGCGTTTACATCTGCCAACTGATTCAACACCAGTTGAAAATCCGAAAACTCTGCCGAATAACGATAATCCAGTTGACGTTGAGAATCATTTAGTTTTTCCAGTTGGTGTTTCAAGCGTTTGTCATAAAACTGGTCTGAAATCCCAAAAGAATTATTTTTCGTCATTGACGCCCCAATTCGACTAGCCAATGCATCTAAAGTGACAGGGTCATAATTTTTGGGCAGTTGGGCAACCGCTTTGTTGATACTCTGTTGTTTGGAGGTCAAGCCGACTTCACTGAAAAGCTCATCTTCTCTGTTTAGCAAATTGATATGCAACTGTGCCAGCTCTTTTTGCTGTGAAGAAGGCGGCGTGCCCTCTGCAACCAAGTGCAGCATGCTTTCCAAACCCGTATCGTGGGTTACTTTGTCATAAGCTAGCAGGCGTTTTGCCAAATAACGGTCCTCCCCCGTCACCTGCTGAATCTCAGAAGCCCAGATATAAGTCTGCAACTCAGAAAAATACGCATCAAAGTAGGCTCTGGTCACGCCACCTTTGACAAACCACTGAGGAGAAATAACAAAGACGATCTTTTTATTTGCCAGATCACTTCCCAAAGACTGCATCATCATATACTGAGTCAAAGATTGCGTCCCCGGGGCTCCTAGCAGAAAAGGCGTATAGTTTCTTTGATATTTTTGCGCGAGAACAGAAGGGTGAAATGGACTGATTCGGCTCAATTCAGAAGATCCAAAAAACGGTACATATTTTCCTGAACGGATGGCGTTGTTTTTGATGGAATTGCCCCGCAAGACATTACCAGACATGGAGCTGGCGGCTTTGGCCCACAAAGAAGGATTGTCGGCATCGATCTTGAAGGGGGAAAAGAACAATGCCGCAAGCAGCAAGCCAGCCAACACCAAGGGCCCGAAAATCGACAATAACTTTTTTTTCATAACTAAGCCTGCAATTTCTTGACTTGTTCAATAATTTTATTTGGTGTGTCCCACAGTGTCCGATCAAATTCAGAGACGGGCACTTGTACGCCTAATTGGCCGTCAATCTCGACTAACAGCTGCACTGTTGCCATCGAATCCATCAACCCTTCGTCAAACAGATTCACATCAGGATTTTCCCGAACCTCGTCAGTCCCTGTAATTTCTTCTAAAATGTCAAAAATTGTCTCTTCCATGATGATTGCTCCTTTTTTATTTGATTGCACCAATTGCTAACAGTGTTTCCAATAATATTTCAACAATGATGGCGGCTTTTTTCTGATAGTTGCCAGATTAGCGGCCGAAAAACAGCTTGTCTAAAAAGCCGGAAAAAATCAAGAAACTAAAACACACGGCTTGAAAAGTCAGAAATACCGACAACCAATGAGTTATGCGATTTGACGGCAAACCTTTGTGTTTTTTCTTGAAACGCAGCCAAGCATCTGTCAGACAGATCAACAGAGCGTGATAAAACCCATACAACAGATAATACCAAGTCAGTCCGTGCCAGACACCCATAATCATAAACAAGGCAAAGTAACCGACATTTGAGGCCACGACCCGACTTTTAAAGGTTTTCTTTTTGATTAGTGTGAACATCAAGCGCATGTAGATATAATCCCGAAACCAAAAGGACAAGGTCATGTGCCAACGATTCCAAAATTCTTTGATGTTCCAAGATAAAAATGGTTTGTTGAAGTTTGGCGGTGTTTCATAGCCCATCAGATTACTGGTTCCGACAGCGAATAAACTGTAACCGGCAAAGTCGAAGAACAAGTACATACTGTAAACATACATATAGCCCACTAGCGCCCAGGATAAACCGCCGTGGCTCAAGGCATCCCGAGAAACCACCGGTAGCATTACAGAACCAAAGTAGTAGCCAATGATGAATTTGTACAAAAAGCCCAGAAAAATATTGTGGATGCCTTTTTCCAACAGCTCAACGTATTTTTCCCGGGCAGGTGCTGCCAATAAGTCTTTTTCAAAGCGCCGATAACGATCAATCGGGCCTGAAGAGATCGTGGGGAAAAACAGCAGGAACTGGATGTAGCGAAACGGATGGTACTCTTTAATCATGCCGTCTCTAATTTCCATGATCATCTGTACGGACTTAAATGTCAGGTAACTGATTCCCAAAAAGCCCAGAATCGATGCGACACCACCTGAAAAAAAGGGCGTAATTTTCGTAATGGCCAATGGCAAGATGGCGAGAAAAACAGCCAGATAAAAAACCTTGCTGTTGTTTTTTTCCTGTCGATACCTGAAATAGCCCCATACCAAGAGTGTCTGGAAGAAGACATAGATAATCAGTGCAACTCCCTGATGCCAGTCTTTGCCGCCAAAACTCATGTACAAGAAGAACAATGTCAACAGCACTTGATAGCCGTTTAAGCGTCTGCCCTTCCACAACAAAGCGACGATCATAGGCAATAGCGCAACAGCCAGGATTACAAAATAAGTGGGATCAGCATAAGGAATCATATGAGGAAATAACATCAGCTGTTCACCTCTTGAATCAGTCCTTTGCGATCAATCTTACCGTTGGCCGTTCGGGGCAGCTGATCCACATAAACAAAGCGCTGTGGAATCATGTAGGGCATCACTCGTGTGGCCAGTTCTTCTTTGATTGCTTTGGTCAAACGGAATTCTTTGTCAAAAGGATCTTGATCTTTGACAATAAATGCCACCAGCTGTTGCACCTTATGCTCTTTATACTTAGGAACTACCGTGGCTTGACGAACATAAGAGACTTCTGTCAGGTGGTGATCAATGTCCTCCAGCTCGATACGAAACCCGTGGAGCTTCACTTGAAAGTCCATTCTACCTTCATACAATAGCAATCCGTCTTCTGCTAAACGTCCGGCATCACCGGTTCGGTAAGCAGGCTGTCCCTCAAAGACAAAGAAGGCTGCTGCCGTTTTTTCAGGATTATTCATGTAGCCCTTTGAGACACTGGGCCCTGCAATCACAATCTCACCGACTTCTCCTTGAGGCAACGCTTGCTCTTTTTCCATGATTACCACGCGGGTGTCTGTTTTAACATACCCGATAGGAATCCGGTCAGAGGCTGTCAAAATTTCCGGCGTTACCTGAACACCTGAAATAGCTACCGTCGTCTCTGTGGGTCCATAGGTATTGAAAATCTGACTGTTAGGAAAACGGTCCAACAACGTCTTGGCCGTCTGCTTGGTCAACTCTTCGCCACAGAATAAAAAGACCTTCAGCGTTGGAACTGTCTTTTCATTAAAGGTCTGTTCCATCAGGCAAATATCCATGAATGAAGGCGTGGAGACCCAGACATCCAACTGCATTTCCGGCAGCCGGACAAAGAGTTCTTTGAAATCTTCGATAACCGCTTTTTTCATCGGTACCAATGTTCCGCCAGAGCACAACGCCGGATACAAATCCATCACGGACAAATCAAAGGAAAACGGTGCCTGACACATAAAGCGCATGCCGCTTTCGATAGGGAAATCCTGCAGCTCCCAATTTACAAAGGACAACAGATTTTCATGACTGATTTGCACTCCCTTAGGCACCCCTGTAGTCCCCGAGGTAAAGATGATGTAACAAGTCTCATCCGGTTGTAAAGGTGTCAACTGTGCAACCGCAGCCTCTGAGACTGCTTTTGAAAAGATTGCCTGCAACTGTTCTGCTGCCAACACAGGCACTGACGTTTCGATATCCGGCCAAGCTTCGACGGCGACAATCAGGGCCGGTTGGGCTACTTCAAGAATCAACTGGATGCGTTCTTTGGGGGTGTCAGCTTCGATGGGGATATAGCCATGACCAGAGCGGATGGCTGCCAAAAAGACCGCTGGCATGTCAAATTCTAAATCACCGTATACCATAATCGGCGCACCTTGCACCAGTTGCTCATCGAAATGAACCGCCAATCTTTCTGAGAAATCCCCCAGCTGACGATACGTATAAGACAGGGTGCCATCTTGGTAACAGAAGGCTTCTGGTGTTTGCTTGCGCCAGCTGTCGATGGCTTCAATAATACTTGTAATTGGCATCTAATCACCTGCTTTCTAAAACTCGTTATAGATAAAATTACCACCTTGGATGTTGCGATAATGGTACAGATAAATCAATATGAGGACCACCGCAAAATAAAACAACGTCTTGCCGATAAAAGACAGCCAATACAGTGTCTTGGGCTTGTTCAACCATTGCCTCATGTCATTTCCTCCTCGCATTTTTTCAGCAAGCCTTTTTTTGGTCTCACTGCAACTTCTCGAACATCAGTAACTCTGCTGTGTTCATTGTTGAGACCGATTAAACATCACTTGAAGTGCTTATAGATCACAGTCTTTAGGGAAGGTTCGAAAAAACAGACCACTTTCTAATTCTTCTAGTCCATTCTAGAGGCTCTCCAAAAAAATGAACAGTGATTGCCCCTATCAACAAGCGCTTTCTCCCTAACACTTTCGTCACATTCCGAAAAGCCCGGATTATTTCCTGAGTTTTCCTTAAATTTATTTTTATAGCCAGCATTTGAAATTTACAGCAAGCAAAAGCCGACGATCCTCCAATGATTTTAATGGAAGATCGTCGGCTTTTGCTTGCCTCTCACATTTGGCATGATTCGGTTCGTAGGACGGTGACTCAACGATTGTCCCCACTCCATCCCTTAGCAGAATTATTGGCTTTCAACAGAACGAATATAAAAATGAGCCGTAATCAGATAGGCAATCACATACAATAACGCCATAACCAAACAGAAAAGGTAGGCCAGCCAATAAGCGTCACTGTGGATGAATTGTGCCCACAGGTGAATCGCAAAGCATGAATGTCCCGTAATCAGCAACACCGGCGGTAAAAAGACCCAAGACAGCTGGCGATAGATCAGACTGCGAATGGAGCCACGGGATATACCTAATTTTTTCAACAGTTGGAAGTTCTCACGCTCGTTACTCATTTGAGAAAACTGCCGCAACATCATGATACCGGCAGTGGTTACCGAGACAGTCACACCGATAAAAATAGCAACATAGACAAAAATCCCGGATTCTCGTCGAAACCGCCGCAGTTCTTTATAACGGCTAGTAAAATTCAGCCGATTGTAACTAAAAGAAGTGGTGTCTGCAGTTGAATCTTCTATTTTCTCCTTAGTGAATTCAGCTGACAAATGTCCTGTAGTATACTGATAGTTGTAGCGAATCTCGTCCCCCCATTCGGTGGTCATGCGATCTCCCAACTTTTGTGACCAGCTACGGTCTGATGGCATTTTGGCATCAATCATTGCCACCGGATAAATGATACCATTCGCCTTTTCATAGACAGACTGTTTCACTACCAACACACCAGCACCATAGCGCATATTCGAATCCCCCAGATAATCCGGATAGATCTTATTGACTTGTACCGCTTGTCCATTAGGAAGTATGAACTTGCGGTCAACGGTTGTTAAATTACGAAAAATATTATACTCATAGTCAAATAAGACAGCTTCTTGCCCAGTGTTCAAATGAATCTCCGGCAACTCTTTGTGTTGCTTTGAAAAAGCGGCATATTCTTCTTCTGTTAAAAGATCGTAGAGTTGTTCTTGTTGACTCTCATCATTATGGAGAAAGCGGCGAGTCATATGGGCCACCGTTACCTTGAAATGCAGTTGGGTCTCCTCGGTGACTTCACCGCCTACTGCTTTGATCTCTTGTTCCAGTTTTTTGTTCTCCTCTCCTCTGATCTGAAAATCAGTAGGGTTGCTATTGAACAAAATCTGGGAGCGAATGCTAATGACTGAAATTGCCCCAGCGATCACTGTAATCGCCGCAGCCGTCGCTAACGTTGCAAAAGCCAACGAGCGCCAATTGTTCAGCATCTGAAAGCGCCCGCTACCATACGCATAAAAACGCAGGTACTGATACGACCGTCGTCGCAATCGCCGCAGACATTCAAACAATGCCTTCAATGTAAAACGGTAAAACAGGTAGGTGCCAATAATACACAGCACCAACACCAAAAAGGGCAACCAGAAGACAATGCCGTAGCTTCCCGTAGCCGAGATGTAATGAATCATATACTCACGGCTGAAAAATGACAGCCAGTAGCCTCCTACCAAAAAAAACAGGCCCATTCCACCAAAGATTCCGGTCCAAAGGGTTGCCGGCATTTTGCGAATTGTGTTCTGAGATTTGGCTTCAAACAGATTGATTAGCTGATGGCGATAAATTAACCAAGCGTTTTGCCCGGCAATCACCAGCGAGATCCAAAAAAAGACGATCATCGTCGCATAAATTGACCGCAACGAGATGAAAAAATGACTAGCCAGCTCTAAATCCATCGCTTTAATCAAAATCATGGAGAAAAATTTTGAAAAAATAATTCCCATCACAATTCCAGAAACAAAAGCCAGCGTATTCATTATGAAGTTCTCAATCACAAACTGCATGATAATGCGGCTCTTGCGCAAACCAAAAAGCTGATACAAGCCGACTTCCCGGTAACGCTTAACGACAAAAAAACGATTGGCACTCAGCATAAATCCTGCGAGTATCAGCAGCATAAACAGATTGCCCAAGCTCAATACATAGGATATCTGGATGTCCGGTTGGGCACGTTGCACCAGCGGTTGGTCATTGGTCATCGCCCCAAAGGAATAATAGATCATTACTGCGAGCATCATACAGATAAAATAGATACTATAATCCCGATACTGGCGCAAAAAACTGCGCCAAGAGATCTTAGTAAGCATGACGCTTACCCCCTCCGCCAATCGTCGCTTGCATATCGATCACCCGATTGAAAAATTCTTTGCGACTGCCTCGTTTGACGATTTCGGAGAAAAACACCCCATCTTTGATGAATAAAATACGGTTGCAATAACTGGCGGTATAAGGATCGTGAGTCACCATTAAAATGGTGACATCCTCTTCCTGATTGACAGTGGCCAAATAATGCAGCAATTCGGTAGCTGATTTTGAATCCAGCGCCCCGGTAGGCTCATCGGCAAAAATGACTTTTGGTCGAACCACGATTGCTCGCGCCGCTGCCACTCGTTGCCGCTGCCCCACTGACAATTCTGCCGGATAGCGTTCCAACAAGTGGCTGATTCCTAACAGTTCCGCTGCGTGGGCAAGGCGCGTATCAATCTCTTTCACCGGCAGCTTGTCAATAGCCATGGGTAAGATGATGTTGTCTCTGGCAGTCAGTGTGTCCAATAAATTGAACTCCTGGAAAATAAATCCCAGATCTTGCCGTCGAAAATCACTCAACTGATTTTCCCCCATTTTGGTCACATCTTTACCGGCAACTTCCACTGTTCCAAATGTCGGCAACGCGATAGAGGCCAGTATATTCATCAACGTAGTTTTCCCGGCACCACTGGGACCCATGATGCCCACGAATTCTCCTTCGTCTACACTAAAAGATAAATTGTCCAAAACTTTGGTCTCATTGAAGCGATTGCCATAGGTTTTGCTAAGGTGTTTGACATCGATGATTTTTTTCATAACTGCTCCTTTCCGCCACCGAACCTCTGGCGATCTTTGCTTCATACTATCAAGAATTCAGAAAATCGACAACTTTACCGGCAGTTGCACTCCACAAAGTGACGGTTTTCTTCTATATAGTACAGTCTAGAAGTTTCCTACAAGAAGTGACAGATTAGGCCACTGATTGTTTGTTCTGGGGTAAATTTTTCCAACTGGATTTTTTTGCTAAACAAAAAACAGTTTTTTTCTTACATGATTTTTTTATAAAAAGCCGAGGGGGTTGAAACCTTGTCCCCTTGTGCTTTCATTCTTTTTTCAAGAAGCCCAAACACAATATCTAGTGTTTTCCAACGCCTTACAGTTAAATTTAGTACTATATATAGGTTGCCTGTTTGTACTTTTTTCGCTATGATAGGACGTGAAGAAAAACAAGAAGCCTGATTTTACAGCCGCAACTTGTTGATCAGAAGAGGAGTGTATGCCCTATGATGGAAATAAAACGCGAGAACGTCGCTGCTTTTGGTTCTCATCCCCGTCTTCGTGAAATGAAGATTATTAAGCGTGACGGTCGTCTGGTCGATTTTGATGACCAGAAGATCTATGATGCCCTGGTGAAAGCCAAACGTGAAGCTGTCAATTATCAAGCCCTGTCCCCCCTGGATCACGATCGGATTTTAGAGATCGTCGAGCGGGTAGATTCTGAGATTGCCGAACGTTTTACAGAAAATGTCAAAATTTATGAGATTCAAAACGTGGTGGAGCATATTCTGTTAGAAAAAAATGAATATGAGTTGGCTGAATCTTATATCAATTACCGCACCCGTCGCGATTTTTCCAGAAGCAAAGCCACTGACATCAACTTCACCATCGGTAAACTCATCAATAAAGACCGGACTGTCGTCAATGAAAATGCCAACAAAGATTCTGATGTTTTCAATACACAGCGGGATTTAACTGCCGGTATTGTCGGCAAGTCGATTGGGTTGAAAATGTTGCCGCCTCATGTAGCAAATGCTCATCAAAAAGGTGACATCCACTACCACGATCTCGATTATCATCCTTACACACCAATGACCAACTGCTGTCTGATTGACTTCAAAGGGATGTTGAACAACGGCTTCAAAATTGGCAATGCAGAAGTGGAATCACCAAAATCAATTCAGACGGCCACTGCACAAATCTCACAAATTATCGCTAACGTTGCTTCCAGCCAATACGGTGGTTGCTCGGCTGACCGTACTGATGAGCTGTTAGCACCTTTTGCTGAATTGAACTATCAAAAGCACCTGAACGATGCCGATCGTTGGATTGAATCACCGCAAAAACGGCAAGAATACGCCAAAGAAAAGACTCGCAAAGACATTTACGATGCCATGCAGAGTTTGGAATATGAAATTAATACCCTCTTTACCTCTAACGGTCAGACGCCATTTACGTCACTGGGTTTTGGTCTGGGGACCACTTGGTTTGAACGGGAAATCCAACGGGCGATCTTACAGATTCGTATCAACGGTCTGGGGAGCGAACGTCGTACAGCGATTTTTCCGAAACTAATCTTTTCCATTAAAAAAGGCGTCAATTATGCCCCAACTGATCCCAACTACGACATCAAACAGTTGGCTTTAGAATGTGCCACTAAACGGATGTATCCGGATATTTTGAATTATGACAAGCTGGTAGAACTCACAGGCAGCTTTAAAGTGCCGATGGGTTGCCGCTCCTTCTTACAAGGCTGGAAAGACGAACAGGGTCAAGAAGTCAATGTCGGCCGGATGAATTTGGGAGTCGTGACCTTGAATTTACCTCGTATCGCTATGGAAGCTGCCGGAGATTTGGATAAATTCTGGCAGATTTTGGAAGAACGCTTGGAAATTGTCAAAGATGCAATGGTCTATCGAGTTGAGCGTTGTAAAGAAGCAACACCGGCAAACGCGCCAATTTTGTACATGTACGGTGCCTTTGGTAAACGACTAAACCGTGGGGACAATGTCAATGAACTCTTTAAAAACAAACGTGCGACAGTCTCATTAGGCTACATCGGTTTGTACGAAGTTGCCTCTGCATTTTACGGTGGTGATTGGGAGCAGGACGCGACAGCTAAAGACTTCACCTTGTCGATTATCAAAGAACTGAAAGCTCATGCGGATGCTTGGGGCAACGAATATGGCTATCACTTCAGCGTCTACTGCACCCCTTCTGAAAGCTTGACGGATCGTTTCTGTCGTTTGGATACCGAAAAATTCGGTAAAGTTGAAAATATCACCGACAAAGATTACTACACCAACAGTTTCCATTATGATGTCCGCAAAAATCCGACACCATTTGAAAAACTGGACTTTGAAAAAGATTATCCGAAATACTGTTCCGGTGGTTTTATCCATTATTGTGAATACCCAATGCTGCAGCAAAATCCGAAAGCTTTGGAAGCTGTCTGGGATTACTCTTACGATAAGGTGGGCTACTTGGGTACCAACACACCAATTGATCACTGCTACGAATGCGGGTTTGAAGGGGATTTCACACCGACTGAAAAAGGGTTCGAATGCCCTCAATGTCACAACCATGATCCAAAAACTTGTGACGTTGTAAAACGGACTTGCGGCTATCTTGGCAATCCGCAAGCTCGTCCAATGGTCCACGGCCGTCACAAAGAAATTTCTTCTCGCGTCAAACACATGAAGTAATCACCACTGACAATTGCCAAAACACAGGAGTCATTCTCTAACTTTGGCAGAAACGACTATCCGAGGAACACGTTGACGACAGCCCTCTGAATTTTAGAAAAGGCAGCTGTTCGACTTGTTTCTCGGTTATTCTTATTCCTACTGTTTCATAGAGTTTTACAGATTCCCTATAGAAAGAAGTCTTGTCATGCGCAATCCCAAACCACAAGAATGGCTGTCAGAAAACTACAGCCAACACCATATCGCCGATTACAAACCCTTTAACTTTGTTGATGGAGAAGGCGTTCGAAACAGTCTGTACGTCTCCGGTTGTCTTTTTGCCTGTGAGGGCTGCTTCAATAAAGCCGTCCAGAATTTCCGCTACGGCACGCCTTTTACCCCGGAACTTGAAGAAACAATTCTCACCGATCTGGCTCATGACTACGTACAAGGACTGACGCTTTTAGGCGGCGAACCTTTTTTGAATACAGCCGTCTGTCTGCAAGTCGTTCGTCGAGTCAAGGAAACATTCGGTGATACAAAAGATATTTGGAGTTGGAGCGGCTATACTTTTGAAGAGTTGCTTCTGGAGACTCCTGACAAATTAGAATTGCTTCATAGCATTGATATCTTAGTGGACGGCCGCTTTGAACTGAGCAAACGCAACTTGAATTTGCAGTTTCGCGGCAGCAGCAATCAGCGGATCATTGATGTGCCCCGCTCATTAGCTGCCGGTCGAGCCATTATTTGGGATAAATGCAAAGACGCCGCCGAAAGCTACGAACAGATTCGCAAAAAAGATCTCATCTAACTCCCTCGGCAATAAAAAAACTGAAACTTCACTCTAAAGTGGCGCTATGAAAGTTTCCTTAAACTGGCAAACAAGCCTCCTATGAACTACTTACGAGGCAAACACTACCAAACGCGAGCCACAACGAAAAGCCAAGTCATTTCCATTGAAAAACAGTGGAAGCGACTTGGCTTTTTGCTTTTTATTGTTAACTATTTTAAGGGCAGACTAAAAAGCAGTTCTCACTTAAATCGACTCGCCCCTGCAATTTCTTTTATTTGAAAGTTACTTATAGCTCTGAATCCTTTTTGTCGTCGGCGCCTGCTTGAGACTTATCGGACGTAGCGTCATTTTGCCACAAAGGTAAGAGAATATTTTCGTAGGTTACCGGATCGAGATTGGTGACGGTAATGCCTAAAAGCCGGATACCATTTTCTACTCCCAGAATCTCTTCAAAGATCAAGCTGGCTTCTGAAAAAATCGCTTCTTTATCAGAAATGTAGCGATTGAGAGTATGTCGTTTCGTGATGGTGGTATAGTCAGCATACCGGACTTTTAAGACGATCGTTTGACCATGCTTGCTTTCTTTTTTCAACGCCAATGCGACTTGTTCTGCTAACTGCCGCAGCTGGCCCAAGACCTCATTTTCTGTTGACAGCGGATTGCCATAGGTATGTTCTTTCCCAACAGATTTCCGATCGCGAGTGACATTGACGGGAGAATCGTGGATACCTCGGACCTTTCGAAATAGGGAATAGCCCATTTTACCAAAAAGCCGAATCAGCTCCATTTCGCTGACCTCATACAAATCTGCCCCAGTAAAAATCCCTAATTCATGCATCTTTGGCACCGTTTTTTTGCCGATTCCGTGAAATTTTTCTACCGGTAAAACCCTCAGAAATTCCTCTGCCTCATCAGGGGCCACCAATGTCAGGCCCCGAGGTTTTTGATAATCCGAAGCCAGCTTGGCGAGAAACTTATTGTAGCTGACTCCCGCTGAACAAGTCAGGTGAACCTCATTCCAGATATCTCGTTGGATCATACGGGCGATTTTGACCGCAGATTGAATTTGCATTTTATTGACTGTCACGTCCAAATAAGCTTCATCGATCGAAACCGGCTCAATGATATCCGTGTAGCGGTGAAAAACCGCCCTCACCTGACGAGAGATTTCTCGATATTTCTCATGGTTTCCCGGAATAAAAACTGCTTGAGGACACAGCTCATATGCCTTTTGAGCACTCATCGCTGAATGAATGCCATATTGGCGAGCCAGATAATTGGCAGTGGTCACTACCCCCCGTCCGCCAGTATCGCTAGGATGACGGGCGATGACCAATGGATGCTTCGCCAGCTCCGGATTGTCCCGCTCCTCCACCGATGCAAAAAAAGCATCCATATCGATATGAATGATCTTACGAGACGTATCATTTTTTAAAGGAAACTGCAATCCGCTCATCTGGCACCTCCTGACATAAACCTGATTGTCGCTTTACCCTTCTTTTCTCTCCATTATAACCGAACGAACGTTCCTGTACAATCCACAAAGATAGCCTGATAATCGTCGTTTCCCCGCCTTTTAGAGTGAGCACTGTCAAAAACAAAGCACAAAAATAAGTCACTTCCGTTAAAAAAACAGAAGTGACTCGTCTTCTCCTTGTTAAAAATTTCAAACAACAACTAACCCTGACTTTATCTGACAAAGTCCACGCCGTTCCCTTCTCCATATAAGGATAGTCCCGCTCTTTTTTCAGAGATTGACACACTATTTGGCAAAAACGTTCTGTATAGAACAATAGGGAGTCCCGCGTTAAAAAGATTCAGGTATTTACTTTTATTCCAATCCCAGCGTTGTGTTATAAGCTTTTTCGTCATGGAGAACATTATCCAAACCAGCGACTTCTTCGGCCGTACTCACTCGAATCGGCATGACTCTTTTGATGACTGAAATAATCACCCAACTGGCGCCACCGGCAAAAGCTAAGGTAAATAAAATGCTGAGAATCTGGGCAATAAAGAGGGTTGTTTCACCGAAAAGCAAGCCGGTCTTGCCGCCAATTGACGGATCGGCAAAAATCCCCGTCATGATACCGCCAAAAATGCCGCCCAAGCCATGACATCCGAAAGCATCCAGCGCATCGTCCAAGCCCAGCTTATCTTTGACCAGCTGGATTCCAAAGAAACAAACTGGCGAAACCAACAAACCAAAGACCAACGCCGCACCGATAGAAACAAATCCTGCTCCCGGTGTAATGGCGACCAGTCCAACAATCGCACCGGTACAGGTACCGACGATAGAAGGCTTGCCTTTTACCGCCCACTCGATTCCCATCCAAGAAAGCATCCCTGCCGCCGCTGCTGTATTTGTAGTTAAAAGTGCGTGGATTGCTGTACCGTCAGCAGCTAGCGCCGAACCGGCATTGAAGCCAAACCAGCCTAACCATAAAAGCCCAGTCCCCAAAACAACAAAGGGGATATTGTGAGGAGCAAATGCTTCACCTTTTTGCCGGTGACGTTTTCCCAGCACTGCCGCCAATACTAAGCCTGAGATTCCGGAGCTGATATGCACCACATTTCCGCCAGCAAAGTCAATTGAACCGATTTCTTCCAAAAAACCGTGGCCCCAAACCATATGGGCAATTGGTGCATAAACCAACAGAATCCAAGCCGTTAAAAAGACTAAGATTGCAGAAAAACGCATCCTACCAGCTACCGCACCTGTCAAAATCGCTGCTGTAATCAAAACAAACATCATCTGAAAAGCCGCAAACAATCCCTCTGGTAAGCCGTTAACAGCCGTCGTTTCGACACCTTTGAAAAAGACTTTATCCAAGTTACCAACGAAGGAATTTTCTCCACTGAAAGCCAGACTATAGCCGGCTACTATCCACAAAATCGAAGCCAAACCCATGACGGCAATCACCATCATCATGGTATTTAAGATATTTTTTTGTCGTGCCAAGCCCCCATAGAAAAAAGCCAGCGCCGGCGTCATAATAAACACCAATCCCGTACAAACGATGATAAATCCAATATTTCCTGTGTCCATAAAATCTCCTCCTCAATTTCCTTAATCTGCCCTTTGTAACAGTGACTTGGTGCACACAAGTCAGCAAAAGATGGTGTCCAGTCATCTTTTGAATTACTATGTGAGAAATCATAACACTGGTTTTCGGCGGTTTCCAGTGATTTTCGCAAATTAATGAAATTTTCTGAATTTTTATCGCTTTTTATGTGAGATTTTATTACATGCAGTCACCGTTCACCTCAGATTTACTAAATTCACAGCTAACCGGCTAGAATTGAGTCTCAAACAGTCTCCCTTTAAAGGCCTGTCAAATCAAAAAAGCAATGCTGTCCCAATTGTAGCGCGCCCCCTAAGTTAGACCAACAATCTAATTTAGGGGGGCTTTTTCTATGGCAAAGTATGACGATGCTTTCAAGAGAAAAGTAGTTGAATCATTTCAACACGGTGAGTATGGGTACGTTGA
>NZ_JBMHFB010000018.1:0-15643 GCF_049166715.1 Enterococcus infantis
TTTGTAATCAGAGGGTCGAGGGTTCAAATCCTTTAGCCGGCATTGCGTTGATGCGGAAATAGCTCAGTGGTAGAGCACCACCTTGCCAAGGTGGGGGTCGCGGGTTCGAACCCCGTTTTCCGCTTTTAATGTCCCACTCACGCCGGGGTGGCGGAACTGGCAGACGCACAGGACTTAAAATCCTGCGGTGAGTGATCACCGTACCGGTTCGATTCCGGTTCTCGGCATTAATTTTATTATGCGCCCATAGCTCAACTGGATAGAGTGTTTGACTACGGATCAAAAGGTTAGGGGTTCGACTCCTCTTGGGCGCGTATTATATCGGGAAGTAGCTCAGCTTGGTAGAGCACTTGGTTTGGGACCAAGGGGTCGCAGGTTCGAATCCTGTCTTCCCGATCAAATTTCAAAAGGGGCCTTAGCTCAGCTGGGAGAGCGCCTGCTTTGCACGCAGGAGGTCAGCGGTTCGATCCCGCTAGGCTCCATATCATTTAAATAAATGATTTTTTCGCGGTGTAGCTCAGCTGGCTAGAGCGTCCGGTTCATACCCGGGAGGTCGGGGGTTCGATCCCCTTCGCCGCGATTTTTTCGAGCCTGGACCTTTAGCTCAGTTGGTTAGAGCAGACGGCTCATAACCGTCCGGTCGTAGGTTCGAGTCCTACAAGGTCCATCAGGATCATAGGTAGGCATTCGGAGGATTACCCAAGTCCGGCTGAAGGGAACGGTCTTGAAAACCGTCAGGCGGGTAAAACCGTGCAAGGGTTCGAATCCCTTATCCTCCTTAGTTGAATAGAATATTATTGTTCAACCCTTTTATTATCGCGGGATGGAGCAGTCTGGTAGCTCGTCGGGCTCATAACCCGAAGGTCGTAGGTTCAAATCCTGCTCCCGCAATTAAAAACTAAATATGGTCCCGTAGTGTAGTGGTTATCACGCCTGCCTGTCACGCAGGAGATCGCGGGTTCGAGTCCCGTCGGGACCGCCACGCGGGTGTAGTTTAGTGGTAAAACCACAGCCTTCCAAGCTGTTGTCGCGAGTTCGATTCTCGTCACCCGCTTTTAGTTTTTATATGGGCCTATAGCTCAGCTGGTTAGAGCGCACGCCTGATAAGCGTGAGGTCGATGGTTCGAGTCCATTTAGGCCCATTAAAATCAAAATAGCATTTTTGGTTTTGGGGAAGTACTCAAGTGGCTGAAGAGGCGCCCCTGCTAAGGGTGTAGATCGGGAAACCGGTGCGAGGGTTCAAATCCCTCCTTCTCCGTTTTGCTGGTCCGTTGGTCAAGTGGTTAAGACACCGCCCTTTCACGGCGGTAACACGGGTTCGAATCCCGTACGGATCATTTTTTATTTTACCGGAGGATTACCCAAGTCCGGCTGAAGGGAACGGTCTTGAAAACCGTCAGGCGGGTAAAACCGTGCAAGGGTTCGAATCCCTTATCCTCCTTAGTTGAATATTTTCAACCTTTTTATTATCGCGGGATGGAGCAGTCTGGTAGCTCGTCGGGCTCATAACCCGAAGGTCGTAGGTTCAAATCCTGCTCCCGCAATTGAACTACACTGGTCCCGTAGTGTAGTGGTTATCACGCCTGCCTGTCACGCAGGAGATCGCGGGTTCGAGTCCCGTCGGGACCGTTGCAGTTTTATGGCTCGGTAGCTCAGTTGGTAGAGCAATGGATTGAAGCTCCATGTGTCGGCAGTTCGATTCTGTCCCGCGCCATTTTTTTACGGGCCTATAGCTCAGCTGGTTAGAGCGCACGCCTGATAAGCGTGAGGTCGATGGTTCGAGTCCATTTAGGCCCATTAAAAGAATAATATACGGTCCGTTGGTCAAGTGGTTAAGACACCGCCCTTTCACGGCGGTAACACGGGTTCGAATCCCGTACGGATCATGAGGTACTCATTTGAGTATCTTATTTTTTTGCATTTCTGTCTTAAATTTTTTGAAATTTTCATGAGACATTCAGGGAGAAAGCAAGCAAGTTACCTGAAAATCTGTTATACTGTCAATCGTTGCAAGTTCCCGATAGGATTCGTTATTCGAAGATGCCTTGTAACCGAAAAAAACAACATGCTGCTTGCTTCATTTCGACAAGACTGTGAACAAGTATGCTATGTAGGGGGAATCATCATGACAGAAAGACATTTATTTACTTCGGAATCTGTCTCCGAAGGCCATCCGGATAAGGTGGCAGACCAAATCAGCGATGCAATTTTGGATGCGTTGCTGGAAAAAGATCCTTATGCTCGTGTGGCGTGTGAGACCTCCGTTACCACTGGTTTAGTCCTGGTATTCGGAGAAATTTCTACAACGGCTTACGTGGATATCCAAAAGATCGTGCGTAAAACCATCAATGAGATTGGCTATACTCGGGCCAAATTTGGCTTTGATGGCGACACGGTAGCTGTGTTAGTGGCGATTGATGAGCAATCACCTGATATTGCGCAAGGGGTGGACGTGGCTTTAGAAGCGCGGGAAGAAAAGAAAGATCCATTGGATGAGATTGGAGCTGGTGACCAGGGGCTGATGTTCGGCTTTGCCTGCGATGAAACTCCTGAGCTGATGCCGTTACCGATTTCACTGAGTCATAAATTAGTTCGTCGTCTGGCAGAACTGCGTAAGACGAAAGAACTCGCTTATTTGCGACCAGATGCTAAGTCACAGGTCACAGTGGAATATGATGAAAATGGTCAGCCGCAGCGAGTGGACACGGTAGTTATCAGTACGCAACATGACGATGCTACGGACAATGAGACGATTCGCCATGATGTTATTGAAAAAGTCATCAAAGCTGTGATTCCAGCGGCACTTCTGGATGAAGAAACTAAGTACTATATCAATCCTACTGGCCGCTTTGTGATTGGTGGACCACAAGGAGATGCCGGTTTGACAGGCCGTAAAATCATTGTAGATACTTACGGTGGTTATGCTCGTCATGGCGGGGGCGCATTTTCTGGTAAGGATGCAACGAAGGTTGACCGTTCTGCGAGTTATGCTGCTCGTTATATCGCTAAAAACATCGTTGCAGCCGGTTTGGCGAAAAAGGCAGAAGTTCAACTGGCCTATGCGATTGGTGTGGCGCAGCCAGTGTCTATTTCCATCGATACGTTTGGAACAGGGACGGTAGCCAATGATAAATTGGTGGCAGCTGTTCGTGAAAACTTCGATCTGCGCCCAGCGGGAATCATCGAAATGCTGAACCTACGTCGCCCAATTTACAAGCAAACTGCGGCGTATGGACATTTTGGTCGTACAGATATCGACTTACCTTGGGAAGCAACGGACAAAGTTGACGACCTGTTGGCAAGTGTGAAGGAGTAACCGAGGCGACCTCTGTGAGCCAGTCAGGCACTTAACCTGATTGGCAGCAGAGGTCTCTTTTTATGCTGTTTTGCAGCTTTTCAGCTGGCGACTAAAATGAAACCTAATGATGAGTAAGACAAGAGCAAGCGGTAAAATCAAAATGAGTGATGCCTGCTGTTTTAGACAGGATTTTACGAAATAAATGACTCGCTAATGAAGAACAAAAAAGGAGCTTAAAATGACGACGAAACAAACAAATGTAAAACTGGTAACGGCAGCCGTTTTTGTTGCCACCTTTATGACGGCTGTGGAAGGAACGATTGTGACAACTGCGATGCCAACCATTGTAGGTTCACTTCACGGCATTGAAATTATGAACTGGGTATTTTCTATCTACTTGTTGACGAATGCGATGTTGACTCCAATTTATGGCAAATTGGCGGACCGAATCGGCCGAAAACCGATTTTTATTTTCGGGACCCTCTTGTTTATTATCGGATCTGCCTTGTGCGGCTTTTCAGATACGATGCTGACTTTAATCATTGCTCGGGGAATTCAAGGGATGGGGGCCGGCGCAATGATGCCGGTGGCGCTGACGATTATCGGCGATCTCTACTCTATGGAAAAGCGTGCGCGAGTGCTGGGGTTAAACAGCACTGCTTGGGGGATTGCCAGCGTGATTGGTCCTTTGGCCGGCGGAATTATCGTGGATACGGTGGGATGGCATTGGATCTTCTTTATCAATGTACCTATCGGAATTGTATTGATTTGGATGATCTGGCAATTTTTAGTAGAACCTCAGCGGCAAATCCAGCAAAATACTGGGAAATTCTCTGAATCTGAAATAACCGGTGATCCTGCTACCGGCGGGAGTTCAACAGCGGCTTCCGTTGCGAACAAGCCGATGGATATTGCCGGCAGCTTCTTTTTGATGTTGACGCTTTTGGCACTGCTTTTGGCGTTCCAATTTCTAGGGGACAATGGTTTTGATCTAACTGTGGGACTGTTACTTGCCGGTTTTGCAATTGGGCTCTTTTTGTTTATCTTTACTGAAAAGCGCGCAGCAGATCCGGTAATCAGCTTGGAGCTGTTTACCAGTCGTTTGTTTGTAGTAGTGAACCTAGTGGCAGCTTTGGGGAGCGGCTTTTTGATGGCAGTGGATGTCTATATTCCCATGTGGATGCAAGGTGTCTTGGGGCTGCCAGCAGGAATCGGCGGGTTGGTGTTGGCTCCATTATCGGTTTTGTGGATGGTCGGTTCCTTTTTAGCGGGACGCTGGTTGGTTCAGCATACGGTGAAAAAGGTATTGCTGATAGGCTTGAGTATCACATTAGTCGGCGGGGCCAGTCTCTTTTTGATTCCGATGGCTGCAAGCTGGCTGTGGTTTTTTGTGATTTCGACAATTTTGGGAATCGGCTTGGGGGCAGTCACAGTGACTTGTACTGTCAGCGCCCAAAGCAGCGTATCCCACGATCAATTGGGGGTTGCGACGTCGTTTAATACATTGGCCCGCACTATTGGCCAGACGATTATGGTTTCTGTTTTTGGGATCCTGATGAACGGAATCACCAAAGCTCAGTTAGCACAAGCCAGTTTGACCAATGACCCGGATATCATGAACAAATTGGTAAATCCGCAAACGGCAAAATTACTGCCGACGGAACAACTTGAACCGCTACGAAAGATCTTGTTTGCCGGATTACATGGTGTTTTCGGTGGAGCATTATGTCTGATTGTGTTGGCACTGATATTGACTGTCGTGATTCGTGACAAATCTGCTACAATAGAAGGTAGAGAAATCTGAGTTGCTGTTGCTTTAAGGAAAATAAAAGCGGCAATTGACGGGAAAACTCAGACCATAAAGGAAATGCTGATCGGCGGCTGCTACCGGATAAAAGGCGCAAGGTCGGAGAAACGGGGATGAAAATGGCATTTTTACAAGTGAATTGTTATTCCAATGTGTTGGAGATGCAGGTCATGTTGAATGTGATCTTACCGCAACAAACGAAAAAGCGGATTGGTACCGATTCTGTCGGAGCTACCACGGACGTACCGGTTCTCTACCTGCTTCACGGAATGGGAGGTAATCACAGTATCTGGGAACGGCGGACTTCTGTGGAACGCTACGTGGATGAGTTGGGACTGGCAGTAGTGATGCCTTCTACTGATCACGGCTGGTATACGGATACCACCTATGACATGAAGTATTGGACGTATGTTTCTGAAGAACTGCCACAATTGCTGCAAGAATTTTTCCCGCAGCTGAGTATTAAGCGGGAAAAGACCTTTGCTGCCGGATTGTCGATGGGCGGCTATGGTGCAATGAAATTGGGCCTGCGCTGTCCGGAACGCTTTGCTGCTGTTGCCAGCTTATCAGGAGCGCTGGCTTTTACCAATGATCCAGCACCACTGTTGGCTTTACGAGAACGGGCCTATTGGGAAGGTATTTTCGGTCCGCTGGAGGAGCTGGGAAATTCGCCGGAAAATCCTCTGTATTTGCTGTCACAATTGGATCCAGCCAAAGCACCGAAACTGTTTGTAGCTTGCGGGACAGAAGATGATCTTTATCCGGTCAGCGGCTACTTTGCCAAAAAAGCAACGGAAAAAGGCTTTGATGTAACTTACGATGAAGGTCCCGGCATCCATGATTGGAAATTCTGGGATGAATGGTTGCCACGGGTTTTGGCGTGGCTGCCGCTGTAGCATAGCATTTCAATGCTGTGACAGCAATCGTTTTCTAAATGGTGAATGGCAAATATTTCACGAACTAAGCAAGAAAACATATGTCAGCAAATTGTGGCGACAATCCTTGTGTCAAAGTCTGCAGAAGGAACAGTACCATACGTAGGAAGAGAAAAAGTGAATGACACTAACTCAGCTTGATGAAATCATAGAAAGTCTACGTTTGAAATTTTTAACAATGAAAAGAGAAGTCACTTCCATTAAAAACAGTGGAAGTGACTTCTCTTTTGCGTATGACTCACGTTTGGTACTGTCTGCTTCGGAGGAAGGGGACTGGATGCTTGCTACAACCCTTTTCCTACGATTAAAAGCTCAAACTGGCTTGCTTTCGATGCAAAATAGGATAGGTGGTTGATTTTTTTGGTTGATAAACTGGTAATTCAAAACGTTGTACTGTTCCTGTGGCAAGGCTTCGCAGTAAGCTCGCACACTGGCCAATTCTTCGGGGCCACCTGCATGGCCGTAATAACAGACGAGAACAATCCGGCCACGAGGAGCTAAACGCAGCAACAGCGCATCCAATGCCTGTCGGGTCGTAGCCGGTAGTGTAATCACCGACTTGTCACTTTGAGGAAGATACCCCAGGTTGAAGATGGCGGCTTTTATCGGCTGTGTTTCGGGGATATATTGTGACAATGTTTCGTGTCCCCCATGGATCAAGGCAGCTCGATTTGTCAGGCCAGCTGCGGCTAGGCGGGTTACCGTATTTTCTAGGGCTTGGGCCTGTAAATCAAATGCATACACATGACCAGTTCTCCCCACCAATTCTGCTAAAAAACAGGTGTCGTGTCCGTTGCCCATAGTAGCGTCGACAGCGATGTCCCCGGGCTGTAAGACTTCTTTCAACAAGGTGTGACTGTAATGGAGTGCTGTAGCCAACATCAGTGGTGCACCTCGATTTTGCTTCGGGTGCTGTTTTCTATAGCAGATCCTAAGAGCATATGTGGACGACCGGAAACCATCTGGATCCCATTACTCTTACGCACATCGTATTTGCCTTGCCAACTGTCCCGTTGTTTTAGTTCTTCATCAATTGCATTCAAAACTTCCCATTTTTTAAGGCTCCATTTTGGACCAATCAGAGAATCCCAGGGGGCATCGCCGGTTAGCCGGTGGATGACCACCTCTGAAGGAATCAATTCCAGCTGATCACAGATGACGGAAACGTATTCTGAACGACTCATCAGCTGCAAGCGACCCTCTTGGTAATCCCGCAGCATTCGCGTGTTGCGCATCAAGTGCAGAAGATGCAGCTTGATTCCCTGAATATCTGAATCGAGAATCGTGCGGCGTACATTTTCCAGCATCATTTCTGGTGTTTCTCCCGGCAGTCCGTTGATTAGGTGGGTACAGACTTGAATATTGTGTTTGCGCAGACGAGTGACTGCATCTAGATAGGTGGGATAATCATGGGCTCGATTGATAAGCTCACTAGTGGTTTCATACGTCGTCTGCAGACCCAATTCTACCCAAAGATAAAGGCGCTGATTTAATTCAGCTAAATAGTCCACGACTTCTGGAGGCAGACAGTCCGGACGCGTCCCAACGGAAAGACCGACGACACCTGGCAAATTGACGACCTGCTCGAAGCGTTCGCGAATGACCTCCACTGGTGCATGGGTATTGGTAAAATTTTGGAAGTAGACGATATATTGATCAACTGCCGGCCATTTTTGATGCATCATGTCGATTTCTTTTTGAAACTGGGAGGAAAGGGGATCTGTCGGCGCAACAATCATGTCGCCGGAGCCGGACACACTGCAAAACGTACAGCCACCACGGGCCACCGTACCGTCACGGTTAGGACAATCAAAGCCACCGTCCACCGGTACTTTGAAGATTTTTCCTCCAAAAGTTTCCCGGTAGGCTTGGTTCAAAGAATAGTAGCGTTTGTTTTCTGCAAAAATCATAGTCTGCCTTCTTTCAAATAATGTGTTGCCTTCAGCGCTGTTTCCCTTGAAAGCGCCAAATGAAGCGGCGTTCATCAAAAATCGGATAGCTCAAAAGCAACCAGCCGGCTCCCAAACAGAAACCACCTAGGATATCTGATGGGAAATGGACGCCTAGATAGATTCGACTGATCCCAACGCATAAAATCAACATACCACAGGTAACTTGCAACAGCAGGCGTAATGGTTTGTTTTTGATCAGTCCTGACAGCATCAAAAGGAGTGTCCCCCAGAGGATCATACTGCCGGTGGAGTGACCACTGGGAAAACTGTAACTGGTTTCGGTGACCAGATGCTCCAATGTCGGTCGCTGCCGCATGAAGGCCAGCTTAATCAACGAGTTGCCAATTCCCGCAATCCCGATGACGTTGATTGCCAACCAGAGAGTTTCAGTGTAGCACCGACGCCAAAGCAAGAGTGCGACAGCAACTACAGCAATTCCGGCGATTACTGGAGGATTGCCTAATTTGGTGACAGTTAGGTAAATAGTGTTCCAGTCAGGATAAGGCCCTCGGATCAATTGAGTGAAGAAGCTATCAAAGCCGCTAAGCCATTGGGGATAAAATTTGACCACGTAGCCTAAAAAGACGAAGACCAACAGAAAACAGCTGCCGGCGAATTGATAGTAGAGTTTATGTTTCATTTACAGGTCCTTTCTTTTACGGACAGTCCCCAAAGGCTGCTGAGAGCTGTCGCGAGTCAGTCAAGAGGTATTATAACACGCCTGATCTGCTTGTGACAGATTGTGGAACAATCGCAAACAAACCCTAAAAAAGCTGGAATTCAACTTGTTGTAATATGATTGTAAAAAAACATTTTTTCCCAAAAGTGTTATTCAATTAATCTGCTGTTTGTGAAGAGAAAGGTAACGGTCCCTTTTTTTATTTTCCCTGATTGATAGAACTGTGTTGTCATTTTATAACTATTGATAACTTATGTTACAGTCAGCTAACAAATGACTTCCATAACTGGTATTATGTTTTCGTTTGCGGTGGGAACAAGGTATACTTAAATCATAAAGATTTTTTAAACATGAAATCAGGCCCACAGCAGCCCAGCCTGCTGCTGGTAATCCTTTGTTTGGCAACCGGTTACTTTTACACAAGCAAAGAAGTCGATGGAAAAGGGTGTTTTTTTTACCCGCAGGATCAAAAATTTTCCCAAGACTTCGTGAAACATTTTCGTGAGGAGGAAAATAATGGAAAACGTTGGACAGTTGGTTTCCCGCAAAGAGCGGCGGAAATTGGAAGAAAAACGGCGGTGGTCCCGTCAAATGAAAAAAGGTACGGCAATTGTAGGCACGACTTTGACTGCCTGCTCACTGGTGGCTCCCTTAGCCCAACCGGTGGAGGCGGAGGCTGCTGTAGCTGGACAGTCGAGTAGAGCAACAAACACTAGTGCATTTATTGCTGAAATTGCAGCCCATGCGCAACCAGTGGCACAAAAAAATGATTTGTATGCTTCTGTTATGATTGCACAAGCCATTGTCGAGAGTGGCTGGGGACAGAGTACCTTGGCCCGAGCACCTTACTATAATCTTTTTGGGATTAAAGGCAGCTATCAGGGACAAAGTGTTTATATGGATACGCAAGAATATTTGAATGGCAAATGGGTCACGATGAAAGAACCATTTCGGGATTACCCTTCTTTCCAACAGTCTTTTGAAGACAATGCGAGTGTGTTACGCAATGTTAAGATTGGCGGCCAGTACTATTATCGTGGAGCTTGGAAGAGCAACTGTTCTTCCTACCGAGATGCTACCGCTTGGCTGACTGGACGTTACGCTACCGCACCTCATTATGCGACAGCACTGAACAATGTCATTGAAAGTTATAATCTGACACGCTTCGACACACCGTCTAGCGGAAGTGCCGGCGGTGGCGCCAGCACCGGCAGCAGTAACAATAATACCGGCAACAATAATAGCAGCGGCGGCTCTTCAAGCTCTTCGACGACTACCAACAGCTACTACACGGTGAAAGCCGGTGATTCGGTGTGGTTGATCGCCAATAATCACGGAATTACGATGGCGCAGTTGGTAGAATGGAATGGCATCAAAAATAATCTGATCCATCCGGGCCAAAAACTGATTGTGAAAAAGGGCAGTGGCTCATCTTCCAGCAGCGGTAGTAGCTCTGCAGGAAATAGCACGAGCAAACCTAGTACCTCTAACCCGTCTACCAGCAAACCTTCTACGGGATCGGGTTCAACGACAACTACCGCTAATACGTATTACACAGTGAAAGCCGGTGATTCTGTCTGGTTGATCGCCAATAAATACGGCATCAGTATGTCACAACTGGTTTCTTGGAATGGCATCAAAAATAATTTAATCCATCCAGGCCAAAAGTTGATTGTCAAAAAAGGCAGCGGCTCGTCTTCCAGCAGCTCAACAGGTAGTACGACTAAACCAAGCACGAGTACGAACAATAATACGGGGTCCAGCTCAAGTACAAATACAACTGGAAATACCTATTACACTGTTCGTGCCGGTGATTCTGTCTGGTTTATTGCCAATAAATATGGCATCGGTATGGATCAATTGGTCCAATGGAATGGCATCAAAGACAACTTTATCTATCCTGGTCAAAAGGTCATTGTGAAAAAAGGTAGTGGCTCTGCAGCAACGACTGGAAATACTGGCAGCAATGCAAGTACGACGAAAAGCTATAAAGTCGTCAGTGGCGATTCGTTGTGGGCGATTTCAGAAAAATATGGCATGACTATCAACCAATTGAAGGAACTGAACAATTTGAAGTCTGATATGATTTATGTTGGGCAAACACTGAAAGTTAAATAGTCAAAAAAACCGACATCTCACCAGGTGTCGGTTTTTTTGGTAGGCAGACACCAGCTAATTAATGAGAGCGGTTATCCTAGCTGCTTTTGTAATTACAATCTTGTAAACAGATTAATAGCAGTGAAGCAGTAAAGTCTGTGGTCCCTTTTTTACGTAGCTAAAGAAATCGGTGATTGAGTTTGCGAAGTTTACTTTTGCCAAAAGGAGAGATTACTTTTGACAAAGTCACGGAATGTTCGTGGCTCTTTCCCCATAACATCGTAAAATCCATGAGTGACCTGCTTGGCTCCGCCTAATCGTGTCATCAAGTACAACATACCCATTACTGTGACATATTCTTGATCTAGTCCACGGACTTCTCGCCAATATTTTTTTGCAAAAGATGGCGTAGGATCCGCATAAGTAATGTTACGTCCCAATTCTTCGGACATAATTTGAGCGACTTCTGGGTAGCTGATTGCTTCTGGACCGGTAACAGAATAAGCTGAGTTTTGATGAAGTGTGGGTTCTTCCAAAACGGTTGCAATCAGCTCACCGATATCTTGTGCATCAATAAAACTGGTGACAGCTTTTTTGACGGGTACTAGAATGCGATCAAAATGTTTTATTTCAAAGGCGTGAACGCCACTGATGTTTTGCATGAAGAAGCTGGGGCGAATATGACAATAAGGAAGTTCTGCAGCCTCAATAAATTTTTCAATCTTATGATGGGGTGGAATTGGATTTTTTTCGACACCTAAGAGAGATAAGAAGGTGACTAAACGAATCTGTCCACTTTGTTTCAGAAATTCGATAAAAGGTTTCAGATCTTCGGGCTTTCCTAGATGGGGTGGGCGCATGATAAAAACACGATCGACCTCTTTTAAAGCTGTTGGAAAGGTAGCAGGATCGGTGAAATCAAAGAAGACGCAATCCGCATCTTCAAGATAACGCTGTTTTAAGGCTTCTTGATTGATATCACCGCAAACAACCGCTTGGCCTTTTTTAATCAAGTGTTGAGCGACATAGCCGCCGACGTTGCCTAAAGCACCGGTTACTAAAATTTTTGACATAATGTTTCCTCCAAATGTTTTTTTGCTAAGGGATTAATTCATTTGTTTTGTAATAAAGCGGCGTTGGCTTCTTCCAAGAGTGCCAATAATTCCTTGAATTTTTCAGTACCCAAACTATTCAGTAGTAGTTGCATATCTTTGAAATACTCATCATAAACGGTTTCTGTAAGCTGTGTGGCTGCTGCTGTGGGCTGTAAGATATAACTGCGTTTGTCTTCTGTAGAAGGTTTTTTTTCCAGATAACCAGCAGCTACCAATCGTTTCACCATAGTAGCAATCATCGGTTTCGAAACTTTAAAGTAGTCTGCCGCTTTTAGTGGCGTTACCGGTTCTGTTTCTTTAACGGTATAAATCAATAGCCCAATCTCACTGGAGCGCAGGGGCAGTTCTTTTTTTGCATGAATAGTCAGCCGGCAAAACAAAGAGATGATATCTGCGCCTTGAACAAGTTGTGATCCCTGCATGTACTCAAATCCTTTCTAAATAAAGTTAATCTTGTTAACGATATTTTAGTTAATGAGGTTAACTTTGTCAAGAGGAAATGAAACAACTCATCTTGCTAAGCAACAGAATTGGGTCAAAGGCATCGAATTGTTTAGTTTCGGGGAAATCTCCTTTGATTTTTCTGGAATTCTCTGTTAGACTATCAGTCAAACAGCATATTGCACATTGACGAGGAGTTAGTAGTAAGTCCCCTGATTCAGAGAGCGCATGGTGGGTGAAAATGCGTACAGGAGCTTGTGAACTGGCCTTGAGTGTTGCTCTTTTGAAAACGCCTATATATTAAGGTGTAAATAGAAAGACACGGTGACGATCGTTAACACGTTTGAGATTTGCCAGAGTTCAAGCTGTTTGTGAGCCTGATTTTGGTGAATAAAAATAGGTGGTACCGCGTTGACAACGTCCTATGAGAGCTGCAAGCTTTCATAGGGCGTTTTTTGCTTTGGAAAGTGAAAATTAAGCAGACGTCAGTTTTTACTTCTTGGCAGCTTCCTTGCAGGGACAAGTTTTGATGAAACTTTTCTTAAACGGTTGAAATAATTTGGCAAGCAGTGAGTCGCTGAGTTGTTTTACAGTTTAGCTTGGTTTTAGCTTTAGCGGGTATCCTTAGTTTAATTTTTATTAGCTATCCAGTCGGATTATTCCGGCTTAATTTAAAGGAGGAGACTGTATCGTGTATTACGATCATAAAGAAGTCGAGAAAAAATGGCAGAAATTTTGGGCCGCAAACAACACCTTCGTGACCCACGAAGAAAATGACAAACCGAAATTCTATGCGCTGGACATGTTCCCTTATCCATCAGGGCAAGGACTGCATGTCGGCCATCCAGAAGGGTATACGGCGACAGATATTTTGTCTCGTATGAAACGGGCACAAGGGTACAATGTTTTGCATCCGATGGGCTGGGATGCGTTTGGATTGCCGGCGGAACAATACGCACTGGATACCGGTAACGATCCGGCAGAATTTACCGAAAAAAATATCCAAACCTTCAAGCGTCAGATCAATTCCCTGGGCTTTAGTTATGACTGGAATCGTGAGCTCAATACCACGGATCCGGAGTATTACAAATGGACACAGTGGATCTTTACGAAGCTGTACGAAAAAGGACTCGCTTATGAAGCAGAAGTACCCGTAAACTGGGTGCCGGAGTTGGGGACTGTGATCGCCAATGAGGAAGTCATTGACGGCAAGTCTGAACGCGGCGGCTATGATGTTATTCGTAAACCCATGCGTCAGTGGATGCTGAAAATCACCGCCTATGCCGACCGCTTGTTGGATGATCTTGAGTTGGTGGATTGGCCGGACAGCATCAAAGAAATGCAGAAAAACTGGATTGGTCGTTCGGTAGGGGCAAATGTAACCTTCCAAATTGCCGGTACGGATGAAAACTTCACGGTCTTCACTACTCGTCCAGATACGCTGTTTGGAGCAACTTATGCTGTTTTGGCACCAGAATTGGAACTGGTACAAAAGATTACGACACCGGAACAAAAAGCTGCTGTGGCGGCTTATATTGATGAAGCAGAGAAAAAATCTGATCTGAATCGGACGGATCTGTCCAAAGAAAAAACCGGCGTCTTTACCGGTGCGTATGCAATCAACCCGGTAAATGGCAAAGAAATCCCAATCTGGATTGCGGATTATGTTTTGGCCAGCTATGGAACTGGAGCGATCATGGCAGTGCCAGCCCATGACGAGCGGGACTTCGCCTTTGCTCAAAAATTTGGTTTGGAAATCATGCCTGTACTGGAAGGGGGCGATGTTGCTGTCGCACCGTACACAGAAGATGGCCCACATATCAATTCGGGTTTCCTGGATGGTCTGAACAAAGAAGAGGCGATTGCCAAAATGAATGCCTGGCTGGAAAAAGAAGGTGTCGGTAAAGAAGAAGTCAGCTACCGTCTGCGGGACTGGTTGTTTTCTCGCCAACGTTACTGGGGCGAACCAATCCCAATCATTCACTGGGAAGACGGCACAGTGACCACTGTTCCAGAATCTGAACTGCCGCTGCGTCTGCCGATTACCAAAGACATCAAACCAAGCGGAACCGGGGAATCACCACTGGCTAACATTGAAGAGTGGGTCAATGTCGTAGATCCAGTGACTGGCAAAAAAGGTCGTCGGGAAACCAACACAATGCCGCAATGGGCCGGCAGTTCTTGGTACTACCTGCGTTTTATTGATCCTCATAACAAGAACGAATTGGCCAACTATGAAAAATTGGAACGCTGGCTGCCGGTAGATATTTATATCGGCGGTGCCGAACATGCGGTATTGCACTTGCTGTACGTTCGTTTCTGGCATAAATTTTTGTACGATTTGGGTGTTGTCCCTACGAAAGAACCTTTCCAAAAGCTGTATAACCAGGGGATGATTTTGGGCGGAAACAATGAAAAAATGTCTAAGTCTCGAGGCAATGTCGTCAATCCTGATGATGTAGTAAATCAATACGGTGCCGACACGCTGCGGCTGTATGAAATGTTTATGGGCCCATTGGATGCCTCCATTGCTTGGAGCGAAAATGGTTTGGAAGGCTCTCGGAAATTCCTGGATCGAATCTGGCGCCTAATCGTCGATGAAGATGGCAAGATGCGGGATCGAATCACCAATTTCAACGACGGCAAATTGACTAAGATCTACAATCAAACCGTCAAAAAAGTCACGGAAGATTATGAACAGCTCCATTTCAACACTGCAATCAGTCAATTGATGGTATTTATCAATGAAGCTTACAAAGTTGACGCCTTGCCGTATATTTTTGTGGAAGGCTTTGTGCAGCTTCTGGCACCAATCGCTCCTCACTTTGCAGAAGAGCTCTGGGAAATCTTGGGCAACGAAGGCGGGATCAGCTATGTTCAATGGCCAGCTTATGACGAAGACGCACTGGTAGAAGATGAGATTGAAGTTGTCTTCCAAGTTAACGGTAAAGTCAAAGCCAAAGCGAATATTCCGGCAACAGCTACCAAAGAAGAAATGGAAGAGTTCGCAAAAGGACACGAGTCCGTTGCCGGTCTGTTGGAAGGCAAAACGATTCGTAAAGTGATCGTCGTACCTGGAAAACTAGTAAACATCGTAGCAAACTGATTAAAAAGGCACTGGACTTGTATCAGCGAAAACGGATAGATCTCACTGAAAGTCCCGGATATTTAAAAAAAAGAGACGCAAGCAGCTTGTAGCGCGCCCCCTAAGTTAGACCAACAATCTAATTTAGGGGGGCTTTTTCTATGGCAAAGTATGACGATGCTTTCAAGAGAAAAGTAGTTGAATCATTTCAACACGGTGAGTATGGGTACGTTG
>NZ_JBMHFB010000019.1:0-11501 GCF_049166715.1 Enterococcus infantis
CTTGGTGAGTGTGTTTTAGTCGACTTCATTCTATCAATTTGGGTATCTCTTTTTCTATACTTCGCATACAAAAAAGTGTTGGAAGAAAATCGGAGATTTTCCACCAACACTAAATATTGTAGAACCGTTTTTTAAATGAAAATCTAACAGAGGGTTCATTGATTTTCCGCCTTTTTATTTTGACCAAAAGACAGTTTTTCTTTGATCTTAGCCGTCATGTAACCAAGCTTAGGACCCGGTAGACTTGTAATGATACAAACCCCAGCGCCAAAAGCCGTAAGCCGGCAGCCCGAAAAGTAGGCACAACAACGGTGAAAACGCCCAGATAGGATCTGACACCTTTCCGATTAAATACAAGAAGGGATAGTATTGAAACCAGGCCAGCGGAATCAAATAAGTCAAAAAGCGCAGCACCTGTTTGCCGTAAACACTAAAAGGGTACCGACCAAACTCCCGGGCGCCATCAGTAAAAATATTCATGACTTCTAAGCCTTCCAATGTAAAAAACGTAATCCCTGCATAAATCAGAAATAAAAAGAAAAAAAGAACCGCACCACAAAGCACCATCAAGACTAGCGTCAACACTTTCATACCAGACCAGGCGATTTGGCTGGTAGGTAAGGCGTAGGCAAAAATCAAACAGGCTTGCAGAATACGACCGATTCGCGTAAATTCCATTTTTGATGCCAAGACTTGAAAAATTGGCGAACGCGGCCGGACTAACACACGATCAAACTCACCATTTGCAATCATTTGGGGAAACATATCAAAGCCACGGCCAAAACATTCCGCCAAAGAAAAGGCGAGTAAAACCACCGCAAAACACAAAAGGACTTCTTGAAAGCTGAAGCCATCCACTTGATGAAATCGTTGGAACATAAACCAAACGCCCAAAAAAGCCGTGAAGGAATTTAAAAATTGGCCTAGTGCCGTCAATGCAAAGGATAGTTTGTAAGCCATTTGACTGGCTAGATGGATTTTAAAATATTTCATATACAGTCTCATAGACTCAGCCCCCTTGTACGATAACTTTTTTCAACGCCTGCTGCAGCGAAAGTTTACCTAATAAAATCAGTAAACTAAGCCAAAACAGCTGCAGTCCCAATCCTTGCCAAAGAGCGGTTCCGGTTAGATTCCCATTGTAAATTCGCAAAGGAATGTTCTGCATAGCAGCAAAAGGCAACAACTCAGCAATCTGGCGAAAAGCTGGTGGAAAAAAAGGTAACGGGATGACTGCACCTGAAAAAAAATCGGCAAAGGAAGCCATTACTAAGCGTACCCCTACTGAATTGATGGTATAAAAAGTAGAGACATACACCAGCATAGAAATAGCAATTACAACTCCTAATGTCAAAGTCATAGCCACACAAAACATCCCTAGTTGAAAAAGGTTAGCTGGAAGAACCAGTCGAAAAGGCGCCGGCAAAACAAAAGCGATGAAGAGGATAGGGGCACATCGTAAGAGAGAACGGGCTAGTCGATTGGCAGCAGATTGACAAAACCACCGACTATAGAGATCCATCGGTCGCACCAACTCGTAAGCAATGCTTCCAGAAGAGATTGCAGTCAGGATGTCATTGTCATAAAACCACAGCATAAATAAGGCTAAAAAGGCTTGTTGCAACCAGATATAAGAAACAGTCTGTTGGAAGCTCATAGGAAAGGCAGCCGGATCGGCTTGATAAAAAGCATAAAATGCCAAAATTTCCATCAGGCCCCAAACAAACTGAGTCACCATGCCGGCAACTGCTGCTGTTCGATATTGTAGCGTGTTACTAAAGCGGATTTTAAAAACAGCGCCGTATTTTTTCATATGCGGTACTCCCGATACATTTCGGCCACCATTTCATCAGCCGAAATACCAGAAACAGCCAAATCCGTGATCTCGATCTGCTCTGACAAATAGGCAATAGCATCGGCGACGGACAATTGTCTGGGATCCAATCCCAAAACGATCCGACCTTTTTCGTTGCTTTCAACGGCGAACTGCGGCAGCAATTGTGGCAAGGTGCCTGTGTAGGAAAGGGTCAGCGTCTTTTGATGAGAAAAGCGTTGTTTCAACTGAGACAAGCTGCCATCCAGTAAAATCTCTCCTTTGCCGATCAAAATAATCCGTTGTGTCAATGCTTCGATATCTTGCATGTCATGGGTAGTCAAAATCACTGTCGTATTTTTCTCATGATTCAACTTCTTGATGAACTGGCGAACAGCGATTTTGGAAACGGCATCTAAGCCAATGGTGGGCTCGTCTAAAAACAAAACTTTCGGGTCGTGGAGTAATGAAGCGGCAATTTCACAGCGCATGCGTTGGCCGAGACTCAAACTGCGGGTTGGTGTTTTAATGATTTCTTCCAAATTCAAGAGTGTAGTCAATTCGTCGAGGTTGCGCTTATAGTCAGCAGGAGAAATCTGATAAATATCCCGCACCAGCTCAAAACTGTCGATTACTGGAACGTCCCACCATAGCTGACTTCTTTGACCAAAGACGACGCCGATTTCTTTTACATGTTGGATACGATCTTGCCAAGGGGTGCGCCCATTGATGACGCAAGTGCCGCTGTCAGGAGTCAAGATTCCACACAGAATCTTGATAGTCGTGCTTTTTCCGGCACCGTTTGGCCCGATGTAGCCCACCATCTCCCCATCGGCAATAGTAAAACTGACATCTTTAAGGGCGTGATGTTCCTTGACCTCACGACTAATCAATGCTTTGGCGGCATTTTTAAAGCCGCCTTTTCGTTTGGAAACTTGAAAGCTTTTACTCAGATTTTCCACTTGGATCATTTGGTATCCTTCCTTTCTGCATACAAAACTACGTGCGGTTTATTCAGCGCACGACAAATAGAGCGTTCGTAAAAACACTCTTACAGATGGACCAAATGAACATGGTAACGGCAGCGGTTCATCAGCCAAACAGATTCAATAGAAAAAGCGATTGTTGGTCACCCATGAGACAACCTATCACTTTTCCTCTCGCCAGTTTCAGCTCGTCGGAGAAGACACTGCCAGACGAAGGTTTCAGTCGAGGAATACAAGTATACCAGTGCCTAAAAAAAATGACAACACCTTTATGGAAAACGGATGCAAACAAGGTATAATAGATAAGAAACACTTGCCAGATTAATGGTGGGAAGATATTTATAGAAATCAGCTCATGTATTTGCTGAAATAATTAAGATTAACCGACTGCTCACTTTTTGTGACAGGCAGAAAGCAGGAGATTTATGAACAATCACTACGATGAAACAGATTTTTTCGACAAATATAGTCAGATGACCCGCTCAAAAGAAGGGTTGGCAGGCGCTGGGGAATGGCAGACCCTGCGGCGCTTATTGCCGGATTTTGATAAAAAGACGGTGTTGGACCTTGGTTGTGGCTACGGGTGGCATTGCAAATATGCTGCTGATCACGGCGCCAAACAAGTTATTGGCGTTGATTTATCAGAAAAGATGTTGGCTGAAGCTGCCAAACGAAATGCTGACCCCAAGATTGACTATCGCCAAGGAGACATCTTAGAAGCCGCTTTTCCTGCGGATACCTTTGACATTGTATTCAGTTCACTGGCATTTCATTATCTGCCAGATTGGACGGCGATGGTAAAACGAGTGGCCTCCTACTTGAAATCAGGAGGAACCTTTTTATTTTCTGTCGAACATCCCGTCTTCACAGCAGCCGGTAACCAACAATGGGCCTACGATGAGCAAGGTGAAATCCGACATTTTCCAGTCGATCGCTATTTTTATGAAGGGGTACGACAAGCAGATTTTCTGGGAGAAACGGTAGAAAAATATCATCGCACATTGACCACCTATGTAGAAACACTATTACAAAACGGTTTTTCTATTGAACATCTCGTTGAGCCGACACCGCCAGAGGACTTGCTTTCAGTTCCTGGAATGGTCGATGAATTGCGGCGGCCGATGATGCTGATCATCTCTGCAAAAAAGAAATAGGAAATTTGATTAAAAAGCAGCTGACCGCTGAGCGCAAATGGTACAATTGATGTATTATAAATTCTTGGGAGGGTACTATGCAATCACGTTTCAAAAATTCAAAACTATTTTTCTGGACCGCAGAGTGGGTTCTAATCATTATCGGTACATTTTTTCTATTGCAGATGCGGGAATTTCTGCGTCCCGTAGTAACGATGGCTTCAACGATTATTTTACCGTTGTTCGTGGCAGGCTTTTTGTATTACATGTTTGATCCATTGGTGCGCTGGCTGCAAAAACGGGGGTTGTCTCGCATGATCAGCTTTCTGATTGTTTTCGCTGTTGTGGTGATTTTTTTAGTTTTACTAATCATGAATGTCGTTCCACAGCTAGTAGAGCAAGCCGTACAGCTGACACAATCCTTGCCAGATTATGCGGAGGAAGCCTCTGTTTGGCTTTCTGATTTGGGTCAACGGGATGAATTCAAGGGGATCAATATCGAAGAGCAGCTGCAAAACATGAACCTGACACTAAACAACGTCATCAATTGGCTGATTACCAGCATCACGACTAGCCTGTCTCGAATCGTTTCTGTATTGACCCGTTTTTTTGTCTTGTTGTTTACGGTTCCGTTTATCTTGATTTTCATGTTCAAGGACGGCCATCGCTTTTTAGACAGCCTGGATAACTTCTTTCCCCACAATTTGCGCAGCGAACTGCGAGCAACGGTGAAAGACCTCAACAATACATTGTCAGCCTATATCAGTAGTACGATGTTAGATGCCGTGATTATTGGCGTTATGAGTTTCATCGCCATGACCATTTTCAAGCAGCCTTACAGCTTACTGTTGGCCTTTATCTGTGGGCTTACAAACATCATTCCTTATGTTGGCCCTTTTATCGGCGCTGTTCCCGCAGTGATCGTTGGCTTGTTCGTCTCTCCGTGGCAGGCATTGTATATGGCGTTGTCCATTCTGGTGATTCAACAGCTGGACGGCAATGTCATCAAACCACTCTTGTTTGGGAAATCACTGAATATTCATCCCATTACGATTATTTTGGTGCTGTTAGGTGCGGGAAGTGTCTTTGGCATTTTCGGCATGCTGGTATGTATCCCGGTGTATGCCGTAATCAAGACTCTGATCATCAATGGGCGTAAAATCTATCTGTTACGTAAGCAGGAAGAAAGTATAATTACTGATCCCCACGATGACTAACGGAATATTTTTTAAACTTCCAATAAAACAGGCAGGCCCATTCAATCCGGGTCTGCCTGTTTTTCTTCGATCAATACAAGCGCAATAGTAAAAGCCTCAAGCCGCCTTTTGGCTAGCGTAATCTGCGATTTATAACGAGAAGGCTGCTCTTTTGCTTCTAGTGTCTTCACCGTCTCTTGTAATTTGTGCAGCGTAGAGGCAATTTGTCGTTTTGCCTCGGCTAACTCCGGTTGTGAATAGGTCATGATTGAGATATTCCTCCATTTTCTTAAAATGTACTATCTGACAGTGAACTTGACCTTCTCCAGGATAGCGTGATTTAAAGGAAAAATTTTTTTGACAAAGTTTAAAAAGCCGCGTGTTGTTGGACAGCACTTATGCGAGTTCGCCATGCTTTTCGTAATTGGTAATCTTTGTAATCTGGTTCTTCTCATCCACCATAACAACTTTTGGCTTTAAATGTTGGGCTGCCTCCGGTGAAATCTGGACATAAGCCATAACGATAATCTTGTCACCCACCGCTACTTTGCGTGCTGCTGCGCCATTGAGACACATTACACCACTATCCATAGGGCCGGCAATGACATAGGTTTCAAACCGTTCACCGTTATTGCAGTCGACAATTTGGACTTTTTCATATTCCAACAGACCACAGGCTACCATGAGTCTCTCATCGATGGTGATACTACCAACATAATCCAACTCGGCCTCAGTAACCACGGCGCGATGGATCTTACATTTTAGCATTGTTAATTCCACAATCATTCCTCCTTTTTCGTATAGCCCCGACCTTCAATCAGCAGATTATCAATCAAGCGGGTCTTGCCAATATAAACAGCCAACAAAATGAGACAACTGTCTGTGATCACCGCCAACTCTTCTAAGCTGATAGGATCCACGATTTTGATATAGTCGATACGGGCTAAAGGAATACTTGAAAAACATGCAGTCATTGCTTTTTTTAGCTGTTCAACAGCCACGATATTGTCGGTTTGGATAAGAGTTTCTGCCAATTTCAAGCTTTGAGACAGGGACAGCGCTGCTTGGTATTCGGCAGCTGTTAAATAGGTGTTGCGGGAGCTTTTCGCTAAACCGTCTGCTTCTCGGATGATGGGACAGGGGATGATAGTGACTGGCATATTTAAATCCCGCACCATCTGTCGGATGACTGCTACTTGCTGGGCATCTTTTTGACCAAAATAGGCGCGTTGCGGTTGCAAAATATTAAAAAGTTTAGCAACGACTGTCGTGACGCCGCGAAAATGACCAGGGCGGGTGGCACCTTCTAATTTGTCCGTTACTCCATAGGCGGTTACAAAGGTATCAAAGCCTTCCGGATACATTTGTGCAACAGTCGGGGCAAATAAAAGATCCGCTCCTGCCTGTGCCGCGCGTTGTTGATCCCCCTTTAAATCTCTGGGATAACTGTCATAGTCTTCCTCCGGCCCAAATTGCAGTGGATTAACAAAGACACTGACGATTACTTTATCATTTTCGGCAGCAGCGCGGGTAATCAAACTTTGATGTCCTTCGTGTAAATATCCCATCGTAGGCACAAAGCCTATTGAATAGCCGGCTTGATGCCACTCCTTAATCAGTGCTCGAGTAGCTTTGATATCATTCAGTTGCTGCAAAATTTTCACCTTCTTTTGCTTTCAATGCAGTCATAATTTCAGAATCGATAGTATAGCTATGAGCTGGTGTTGGAAACAACCCTTGTTGAATTTCCTCTTGGTACTTGCTAAAAGCTTCGCGATAGAGCTGTCCAACTTCAGCAAAACGCTTCACGAATTTTGGCTGCAGCTCATCAAACATTCCCAGCATATCTTGATAGACCAACACTTGACCATCGGTGTCCGGCCCGGCACCGATACCAATCGTCGGAATCTGTACTTGTTTTGTGATATAAGCGGCTAGTGGGGCGGGGATGCCTTCTAAAACGATAGCTACTGCGCCGGCTGCTTCGACAGCCCGTGCATCTTTTACCAGTTTTTCAGCTGCAGTCAGGGACTTTCCTTGGATTTTAAAGCCACCAAAGGCATTCACCGACTGTGGCGTCAATCCCAAATGAGCCACTACAGGGATTTGTGCGCGGGTAATTCCCCGAATCACTTCAGCAAATTCCATGCCGCCTTCCAATTTCACGGCTTCGGCAAGCCCTTCTTTTACTAATCTTCCTGCATTTAAAACGGCCTCTGCCACCGATACATGGTAGGATAGAAAGGGCAGGTCTGTAACCACTAGCGCTTCTTTCGCTCCTCGAGCAACCCCGCGGGAATGGTGGATCATGTCTGCCATCGTGACTTGCAGCGTGTCTTCATATCCCAACATGACCATCCCCAATGAGTCGCCGACTAAAAGTATGTCGATACCAGCCTCATCCATTAGTTTAGCCGTCGTGTAATCATAAGCTGTCAGCATGCTGATTTTATTTCCTTGTTGTTTCTGCTTTTGCAGTGTCATAACCGTTTTCTTCATTCTGCAAAATCCTTTCCATGTCTGAATAGTCAATCTCCGGGTGTTTTTGTTGAGCAATTTGTAAAAGAAAACGAGATAACACCCCATAAAGAGCTACCTGATCATTAGGCAAAGCCTCTAAATGATCGGTTACTGTCGATAAATCATTTCGCTCAACAGGGCCCGTCAATGCTGCTTGTGGCCCATTTTCCACCAAATTACGAGCATTTGTTAAAAAGAGAGGCTGCCAGGCTGTGGCCGTAAAATCTTTTGGCAGTCCACAGGCTTCAAAAAGTGTTGTGCCATTTTCCACCAAACCAATCACCAAGTTACTAAAAAAGACACACGCTGCGTGGTAGCGAATCTTTTGAGCGCCCTCGATAACTGCAAGGGGATTTCCTAGACCCGACAGCTGCTTCAAAATCAGTGAATCTGGCATCGCAAGTTCCACAGTAAAGGCAGCCTGCTTAATTGCATCCAACGACTGGTTCCCTGAGTCGATTGCCAATAACGGATGGAGGCTACAAGTCTCAACACCTGCTGGTACATTCGTAAAAACTGCCAATGACTTGGCACCACTGCAATGAAAAATGACTTGACCGACACGCAGATGAGGGCGTATTCGTTGCCAAACTTCTGACAACCCATCATCACCAACTGTCAAAAATACCCACTCACACGCAGCGACTAGAGAGGCAGCTTCACTGAAAGCACGGCTATCAGTGAGGATGGCGCTCTGTTGACTGTCTTCCATGCGATGACTATAATAGCCAACGACTTCGAAGGATTTGCTCCTGAAATACCTTCCTAACAACGTACCGACCTTACCGGCACCAATAAAGCCAATCTGAACCAAGAAAACACCTCCAAGACAGCAATGATTTATCACTTTTGCGATTCATCTTAGCACAGTCTTGTCATGACACACAATATTTTCTTCGTTTTTCTGAAAAATTTTACGGTTATGTTCTGCAATTTCCGAATATTGCCAGCTGTTTTTGACTTTACTGAAAATCCATGCTATTATTTCATGGAAGAAAAGTGGTAGCCGGCAAAACGATTTGCGCGCATGTACTGCCAAGAGGACGGTTCAGATGATTCGAGATTATTATTTACACTTTGTAAGAAAAACAGCTCTTAACAACTGGAGACGATGAAGCATTGTTAAGAGCATTCCATAGAGCCTTGCGCTCAGTTCTTCATCGAAAGGCTGCAAACTGCAGGTTTATTTGCTGTGGGCAGGTACCTTTCGATCAAACGAAGTTATGGTAAAGCTGTAGACGATGTTGCCGTCTGCAGCTTTTTTCATTGAAGTAACATTTGAAGCAACGTCACAAAAGACACGCTTCCACAACTTATTCGTAAAAGACAGAAACGAGGAAACCATGTTAACTATCGAAAATATCACCCAACAATTTGGGGATAAAATTTTATATGAAAATATCACTGCGCAAATTAACCGTGGCGAGCACGTAGGGTTGATTGGACGCAATGGGGCAGGGAAGAGTACCCTCATCAAGATTATTACCGGCGAGATTTTGCCAGATGACGGCCACATCCTATTTCCCAAAAACTTGAAACTTGGGTATTTAGATCAATATGTCAATGTAGATGATCAGCTGACAATTCAGGGATTTTTAGAAACTGCATTTATTGACGATTTTCAAAAAGAGCGCCGCATCGGTGAGTTGTATGCGGAATACGCGGACAACTATGATGATCGCTTATTGGAACAAGCGGGTCGCTTGCAAAATGAGTTAGATCAAGGCAATTTTTACCAGATGGCCACGATCATTGATGAACTGGCTACCGGTTTAGGGATTGATGTTTTAGGGATGGACTCTCTAATGAAAAATCTCAGCGGAGGTCAGCGTTCCAAAATCATCTTGGCAAAAATGCTGTTGGAAAAACCAGATATGCTGATTTTGGATGAACCGACAAACCACCTTGATGACAATCACGTCGTCTGGTTGACTCAGTTTTTAAAAGAATTCGACGGAACATTTCTTGTCGTTTCCCATGACCGGGATTTTCTAAATGAAATCACTACCCATATTCTCGATATTGAATTTGGGAAATTAACCAAGTATACCGGGAATCTTACCCGCGCGCTAAAACAAAAGGAACTTTCACAAGAAACTTACTTGCGTCAGTATGAGGCACAACAGGAACATATCAAAAAGACGGAAGCTTATATTCGTAAATATAAAGCCGGCTCTCGTTCCACGATGGCCAAAAGTCGTGAAAAACAGCTGGCCAAAATCGAGCGACTAACACCGCCTTCTGATTCGCCAAAACCTCACTTAGAGTTTCCCTATGCGCCTATTGTGACCACGCTGGCATTAGAAACAGATCAGTTGGTGATTGGCTACGAAAAACCGCTTTTGGCACCGGTGAATATTACGATCCGTTACGGAGAGAAAATTGCCATCCGAGGATTCAATGGTATCGGTAAATCTACGTTGATTAAAACCCTCATCAGTGAGATTCCGGCAGTAAGCGGTAGTTTTCACTTTCCGGAAAAGACACAAATCGGCTATTTCTCTCAAGAATTAGCATGGGAAAATCCGCTGCAAACACCGTTACAATACCTCAGCGACAAATATCCTAAGGCCACCATCAAGGACTTGCGTCGCCATCTTTCTCGGGCAGGTCTTCACAGCCAGCTCGCGCAAGAGTCGCTGAAGCTGTTGAGCGGGGGAGAACAGACCAAAGTCAAACTGGCGGAAATGACCATGAATAAAAGCAATTTTCTGATTCTGGATGAACCCACCAATCACATTGATCAGGAATCGAAAGAAAATCTACAAGACACACTGGCTAAATATGCCGGGACTGTTATTGTCGTTTCCCATGAAAATGGTTTTTACGAAGATTTTGTCGATCGTGTGATAGAATTAGAGAAGTAAGCTGCAAATCGAAAGAGACGGGGGAACTCATGAAAGACATCAAATTTATTGCAACCGACATGGATAACACGTTATTGACATCAAAAGGGGAATTGCCACCTGATTTCTTTTCTTTAGTAGCAAACCTTAAAGAACAAGGTGTCGAATTTGCTGCGGCAAGCGGTCGACCATTGTACACGTTACTAGAAACATTTGCTGAATTGAAAAACGAAATGACCTTCATCTGTGACAATGGGGGATTGATCATGCATCATGGTGATGTGATCTTCACCAGCGAACTGCCTCGGGAAGATTATCGAAAAATGGCAACTTTTGCAGCAGAAAGCGATGGTATTCCGATTGTTTGTGGAATGGACGCGGCATACATCAATCAAGCCGATAAAGCTTACGATGCAATTTACCGTACTTTTTATACAAAAATAAATTACGTGGCATCCTTGGAGTCTCTGGATATCACGGCTGATAAATTCACTTTGTTTTTTCCAAATAAGGACAGCTTGGAAAACTATGAAAACGTATTTGCACCAGCTTTTGGGGAGCAATATTCTGTCGTAGTCAGCGGCCCGGAATGGATTGATATCATGAATGAAGGTATCGATAAAGGAACGGCTATGACTATTATCGGTGAAAAACTGCACATTTCACTAGCAGATATGATGGCATTCGGCGATACGCACAACGATGCGGGCATGCTAAAAGCTGTTGGCCATAGCTATATCGTAGCTAACGGTAATCCAGAGATTGCTCACTATGCCAAATTCACCGCGCCAACTAATGACGAATACGGCGTGATGCAGGTTATGAAGAAACTTTTGAAAGTGAAACAGCAAGACAACTAATAAAAAAAGCAATAGAAAAATGTAGCGCGCCCCCTAAGTTAGACCAACAATCTAATTTAGGGGGGCTTTTTCTATGGCAAAGTATGACGATGCTTTCAAGAGAAAAGTAGTTGAATCATTTCAACACGGTGAGTATGGGTACGTTGA